>JBDTDW010000128.1:0-9277 GCA_039922855.1 Candidatus Nanopelagicales bacterium
GGATCCCGTACGGCACCGGCTGCGCCCCGTACGACGGGCCGAAATCCGCGTGCAGCTTCCGCGTCGACACCCCCATGTGCCCCAGCCATTGCGCGGAGTACGGACTGACCTTGAGCCGGCTCACGTCGGCGTGCCAGATGTTGTCGGCGGGGAACACCGGGCAGTTGGTCCCGGGCAGGAAGGCAGCGGACTGCGAGAGCCAGGCCTGGGCCGCGCCGGCGGCGCTGGAGGGTGGGCCGCGGCGAGCGCCCGCTGCCGACGCGGTGCCGTCCGTCGGGGCGAGAAGCAGGGCGGGGGTCAGGAGCGCGGTCGCGATCAGCAGGCCACGTCTCATCGAGGACGGATCGGCAGGATCGAGCGGGGAAGGGATGGGCCGAACGGGTGAGCCAGCGCGGCCGCGACTGACCTGCGAGCTCAGTCCTTGAGCTCGCAAAGGACGGTCCCGCTCGGCACGGTGGTCCCCACCTCGGCGGACAGGTTCGTGACGACTCCGGCCTTGTGGGCGCTCAGCGGCTGCTCCATCTTCATCGCTTCGAGGACGACGATCAGGTCGCCCGCCGCGACGATCTCGCCCTCCGTGACGGCCACCTTGACGATGGTCCCCTGCATCGGGGAGCTCACGGCGTCACCGGACGCCTTCTTCTCGGCCTTGCCGACTCGTCGCTTCGGCGCCGGGGCGCCCGTCCCGGGACCAGCACCGAGCTCCGCGGGCAGCACCACCTCTATCCGCTTGCCACCCACCTCGACGGTCACGGCGCGGCGGACGGGGGGCTCGGCCGAGTCGGCATCGGCATCGGCGTACGGCGGGATCTGGTTGTCGAACTCGGTCTCGATCCACCGGGTATGGGTGGTGAACGGCTCGTCCGGGTCGCGCGGGGCGAAGGCTGGGTCACGTACGACCGCGCGGTGGAACGTCAGCGCGGTAGCTATGCCGTCGACCTCGAACTCGTCCAGCGCGCGTCGGGACCGCTCGAGCGCTTCCACTCGGGTTGCGCCGGTGATGATCAGCTTGGCGAGCAGGGAGTCGAAGTGCCCGCCGATGACATCGCCGGTGGTGAAGCCGGCGTCCAGGCGTACGCCGGGCCCGCTCGGCGGGGACCACACGGCCAGGGTCCCGGGTCCTGGTAGGAACGAGCGGCCCGGGTCTTCCCCGTTGATGCGGAACTCGATCGAATGGCCGCGCTGGGGCGGGTCGTCGTATCCGAGCGGCTCCCCGGCAGCGATGCGGAACTGCTCGCGCACCAGGTCGATGCCGGAAACCTCTTCGGAGACAGGGTGTTCCACTTGCAGGCGCGTGTTCACCTCGAGGAAGGAGATGGCGCCGTCCTTGCCGACGAGGAACTCGCAGGTGCCCGCACCGACATAGCCGGCCTCACGCATGATGGCCTTTGACGCACGGTAGAGCTCGGCCACCTGTTGGGTCGACAGGAACGGTGCCGGTGCCTCCTCCACGAGCTTTTGGTGCCTGCGCTGCAAGGAGCAGTCCCGGGTGGATATCACCACGACGTTGCCGTGGACGTCGGCGAGGATCTGCGTCTCCACATGGCGTGGCTCGTCGAGGTAACGCTCCACGAAGCACTCGCCACGCCCGAACGCGGCAACGGCCTCGCGCACCGCCGAGTCGTACAGCTCGGGGATCTCCTCGAGCGTGCGCGCCACCTTCAGCCCCCGCCCGCCGCCGCCGAAGGCGGCCTTGATGGCGACGGGCAGCCCGTGCTCGCGGGCGAACGCCACGATCTCGTCAGCGTCGCTGACCGGGTCGGCCGTCCCGGCGACGAGCGGGGCACCGGCACGTTGCGCGATGTGGCGGGCAGCCACCTTGTCGCCGAGGGCTCGGATCGCCTGCGGCGGCGGCCCGATCCAGGTGAGCCCGGCAGCGTTCACAGCCTCGGCGAAGTCGGCGTTCTCGGACAAGAATCCGTAGCCCGGGTGGACCGAGTCCGCTTCTGAGCGGCGGGCCACGTCCAGAAGCTTGCCGACGTCGAGGTACGAGTCTGCCGCGGTCGTTCCACCCAGCGCGTACGCCTCGTCCGCGGCCCGCACGTGCATGGCGTCGCGGTCCGGTTCGGCGTACACCGCGACACTGGTCAGCCCGGCGTCGCGACAGGCTCGCGCCACCCGTACCGCGATCTCCCCGCGGTTTGCGATGAGCACCTTGCGCAGCTCGCGACGGCCGGTGGTGCCCGACGCGCCCGTGGCGGCCTCGTCGTTCCCAGCCATGCGCTCATCGCTCCTGCAGCATCGGTCTGTCGCGGATCGTCGGGATGGTCGTGCGGGGCCCCTCGAGCGACCGAGTCTGCCGGAGCCCGGTGTCGCGCGACCCACGGGGGTCGCACCGGATGCGGGCACTTAGGTCCAGAGGTCCGTCCAGCGGACGCCGAGCCTTCCCAGCAGCTCACGAAGTGTCGGCAACGACAACCCCACGACGTTGGACGGATCGCCGTCGACTCCCTCGACGAACGCGGCCCCGAGACCGTCCAACGTGAACGCCCCGGCCACGCGCAGCGGCTCTCCGCTGGCGATGTACGCGGCCAGCTCCTGCAGATCCGGACGCCCGAACCGCACGACGGTCGAGGCGGTCTTGCCAACCTCGGCCCCAGTGATCAGGTCCACGACGTGGTGACCGGTGCGAAGCATGCCGGACCGGCCGGCCATCCCCGACCACAGGGCGAGAACCTGCGCGCCATCAACGGGTTTACCCCATGCTCGACCGTCGAGCTCGAGCACCGAGTCGCATCCGACGACGAGGGCGTCCGGATGTGACGAGCGGACTTCGGCTGCGGTGGACCGTGCCTTCGCAGCTGCCAGCTCCTGGCAAAGGCCGGTCGGATCCAGGACCCCGCCGGCCGACAGCTGCGCCTGCAGCGCAGGTTCGTCCACGCCGCTGACCTGGACGTGCGGCATGATCCCGGCGGCGATCAGCAGGGCCTTGCGCGCCGGGGAGGCCGAGGCGAGCACGAGAGTCCGCACGTCGGGCCTATCGGGGAAGCGCGGACGTGCGCCAGCTGCCCCAGGTCGCCGGCTCGAACGAACGGCGTGCCGATGCCGCCCAGTTCGAGGCAGACGCGACCGGGGACGGTGTCGACGAGCGAACGGCGGCCACGACACAGACGAGCGCGGCGATCTCCTCATCAGTGGGATCGCCTCGTACCACCCGCAGCAGGGGAGCGGGCGGTCCGGACTGCGCCATCAGGGCCTCACAGTGGGATGTTCCCGTGCTTCTTCGGCGGCAGCGTGGCGCGCTTGGTACGAAGCGCACGCAGGCCACGCACGATGTGCCCACGGGTCTCTCTTGGCAGGATCACGGCATCGACGTAGCCGCGCTCGGCAGCGATGTAGGGGTTGGCCAGCGTGTCCTCGTACTCCTCGATATGCCTGGCGCGGACCGTCTCGACATCGTCGGCCGCCGCGAGCTCCTTGCGATACAGGATGTTCACCGCGCCCTGCGCGCCCATCACCGCGATCTGCCCGGTCGGCCAGGCAAGGTTGAGGTCGGCGCCGAGGTGCTTGGAGCCCATGACGTCGTACGCACCTCCGTACGCCTTGCGCGTGATCACCGTGATCAGTGGCACGGTCGCCTCTGCGTAAGCGAAGATCAGCTTCGCACCACGGCGGATGACCCCGTTCCACTCCTGGTCGATGCCGGGCAGGAAGCCCGGGACGTCGACGAACGTGAGCACCGGCAGGTTGAACGCGTCGCAGGTGCGGACGAAGCGGGCCGCCTTCTCCGACGAGTCGATGTCGAGGGTGCCGGCGAACTGCATCGGCTGGTTCGCGACGACGCCGACCGGTCGGCCCTCCACCCGGCCGAAGCCGATGAGGATGTTCGGCGCCCAGTCCGGCTGAATCTCGAGGAAGTCGGCCTCGTCGAGCACCGCCTCGATGACCTGGTGCATGTCGTACGGCTGGTTCGGGGAGTCGGGCACGAGCTCGTCGAGGGCGGCGTCCTGCGCCGTGACGGTCAGGTCGGCCTCGGCCTGCTCGACGTGGACCTCGTCGAGATTGTTGGAGGGAAGGAACGCCAGCAGCGTCTTGACGAACTCGATCGCGTCGTCCTCGTTGGCGGACATGTGGTGCGCCACACCGCTCTTGGACGTGTGGGTGAGGGCGCCTCCTAGCTCGTCGAAGCCGACGTCCTCACCGGTGACGGTCTTGATGACGTCAGGTCCGGTGATGAACATGTGTGAGGTCTTGTCAACCATGATCGTGAAGTCCGTGATCGCGGGGGAGTACACCGCACCACCGGCGCAGGGCCCGACGATGAGGGAGATCTGTGGGATGACGCCGGAGGCCAGCACGTTGCGTCGGAAGATCTCGCCGTACAACCCGAGGGACACGACGCCCTCCTGGATGCGCGCGCCACCGGAGTCGTTGATCCCGATGATGGGACAGCCGGTCTTCAGCGCCAGGTCCATCACCTTGACGATCTTTTCCCCGAAGACCTCGCCGAGGCTGCCGCCGAAGACCGTGAAGTCCTGGGCGAAGACGCACACTGGGCGCCCATCGATGGTGCCGTACCCAGTCACGACACCGTCGCCGTACGGTCGGCTGCCGGCCATCTCGAAGTTCGTCGAGCGGTGCCGCGCCAGCTCGTTCAGCTCGACGAACGAACCGTCGTCCAACAGCAGCTCGATCCGCTCGCGCGCGGTCTTCTTCCCGCGGGCGTGCTGCTTTCGGACCGCGACCACGGACCCCGCGTGTTGCGCCTCGGTACGACGCCGCTGCAGCTCGGCGATCCGCCCGACCGTCGTTCGGGGGTCGGGGGCAACGGGGGCACCGTCGTCGGCGGCGGGTCCGGAAGTCACGATCGAGCCTCCTGGGTGCGCGCGCAGGTCTGTCGGTGGGCCGTCCGTACCCTAGCCACGTGGTGGACCAGACCCGGCGGCGCCCGATGGACCAGCAGCTGCTCTCCCGCTGGCTCACCGACCTGGACGTGCCGTGGCGCCAGGTGACCGTGGTCTCCTCGACGGGGTCCACGAATGCCGACGCGCTGGCGGCCGTGGGCGCCGGTGCCGCCGAGGGCTGGGTCCTGACCGCCGACGAGCAGGTGAGCGGTCGTGGCCGGCTCACCCGGGCGTGGGTGTCAGCGCCCGGCGCCGGAATCGCGGTCTCGGTGGTGCTTCGGCCTCGTACCCCACCCGCGACCTGGGGGTGGCTGCCGCTGCTGGTGGGCACCGCGGCCGCCGTTGCGCTGCGGGCCTGCGTCCCGGTGGACGTCGAGCTGAAGTGGCCGAACGACCTGGTCGTCGATCGCGGCCCCAGGGCCGGTCTCGGCAAGCTCGGCGGCATCCTGGTGGAGCGCGCACCTCTGCCCGCACCTGCTGTCGTCGTCGGAGTCGGGGTGAACATCGACCTGGCGGCGCAGGAGCTGCCGGGCCCTGCAGCCACCTCGCTGCGACTGCTGTCGCCGACAGTCCCGGACCGCGAGCAGGTCACCGCGCGGCTGCTGGCCGAGCTGCACAGTCGCTACGCCGCCTGGCAGGACGCAGACGGCGATCCCGAGGCGTGCGGGTTGCGCGACGCGTACCAGCAGCTCAGCGCCACGATCGGGCGACATGTAA
Source organism: Candidatus Nanopelagicales bacterium (assembly GCA_039922855.1). Classification (GTDB taxonomy): domain Bacteria; phylum Actinomycetota; class Actinomycetes; order S36-B12; family CAIYMF01; genus JAFIHG01. Next base: position 5,562 of record JBDTDW010000128.1, read on the forward strand.
GCCTGGCGCTGCCTGGCGACACCACCGTCGAAGGGGTCGCCACCGCACTCGACGGTGCCGGCCGGCTGCTCGTGGACGACGGGGTCACGCTACGAGCGTTCGCCGCCGGTGACGTCGTGATGACCCGGCCATCGGGGCACTGACCCCTCGGTTCGGCCGCAACGATCCGCAGCGGCTGTCAGGACACCGGTCCCGCGAGCGTGCCACGATGCCGCCATGGGGTATCCGAAGAAGCTGTTGGCCGACGATGAGTCCGTCGTCTACGAGATGCGTCCGCACTGGCGCTCACTGGTCGGTCCGGCACTCGTGCTGCTGGCCCTCGTCGCGGCGTGGTCGTATCTGTTCGCCAGGTCCGGCAGCTGGTTCGACCCGGGCGCCCCGAGAACCGGGCTTCGGTGGGTGGTCAGCCTCAGCGCCTTGTTCGTCTTCGTGACCTATGTGGTGCGCCCGTTCATCGCCTGGGCCAGCACGGACTACGTTCTGACCGATCGACGGATCATCGTGCGCAGCGGGTTCATCGCACGTCGGGGTCGAGACATGCCGCTGTCCCGGGTGAACGACGTGTCGTTCGGGCACACCGTCCTGGAGCGATTCCTCAACTGCGGCACCCTCGTCGTGGAGTCGGCCGGCACCCAGGGTCAGCTGGTCATCGCCAGCGTTCCTGATGTCGAGACCATCCAGCGCGAGATCTTCCGGCTTCACGACGAGGACGACGCCCGGCGCCGGTCAGAGGCGGACCGGGGCGGCCGTCCCGGTCCGCCGTCAGAAGGGGATTGAAGCGCAGACGGGTACTTATCCATCAACCGTTCGGCCCTTCCGTGAGCTGGTGCCGTGACGGCGTTTCGACGCCGGGAGATACTGACTCGTGGACACCAAGCGGCCGGCGTACGACGGCGCTGGGCTGCGTTCCCTCATCGCTTTTGTCTCGACAGCGTCCGCCGCCGACGGCGACGATGTGCTGCGACTGCTAGTGATCGCGGCCAAAGAGTCCCTCGGCGCGGACGCCGTCTCACTGACGCAGTGGGACCCGGTGCTCCTGCAGTTCCGACACGTGGTCTCCGACAGCGGACCGGGCGCCGCGCCCCTCTCGGAGGATCCACGGGAGGCTCCCGCTCTGCGTGCCTTCACATCTGAAGGCAGCCTCGCCCTGGACGCAGTCGGCTATGTCGGGTCGTGCGTTTCGGCGCACACACCCGTCGAAGTCCAGGACCTGTTGGTAGGGATGGGCAAATCGTCGTGCATCGCGGTGCCCGTGATGGTCGACGATCACGTGTGGGGGGCGATCTGGGCGACCCGTCCGGCGGGAACTCCGGAGTTCGGCGACCACGATCTCGAGCTCGCGCGTCTCGCCGCCGCCCAGGCGTCCGCCGGGGTCCGACAAGGTGAGCACCTGGCCTCGGTCCAGCGGCTGGCGTATACCGACGAGCTGACCGGGCTGGCCAACCGTCGTGCGTTCGAGGACCGGCTCGACCTGGCCGTCAGGGATCATCTCGCCGCCGGCACGTGTGTGGGGCTGATCGTGCTGGACGTCAACGGCCTCAAACGCGTCAACGACCGGTACGGGCACCAGGCGGGAGACGCTGCGCTCGTGGCGCTGGCAAAGGTGCTCGCGAGTCTGGCCGCGTACGAAGCGGGCACCTTGGTGGCCCGACTCGGAGGGGACGAGTTCGCGGTGCCTTCGGTGGGGCGGGCCGCCGACGACGTCGTGGCGCTGGCGCACACGCTGGCGCGACGGGCGTTCGACGTGCTGGAGGAGGGGGCCGCCTGCGGTCTCGCGCTCGCCGGTGAGCTGCCTGGGCCGCAGATCACCCCCGGGCGGCTGCTGCGCGCCGCCGACGCCGCGCAGTACCGAGCTAAGCAGTCCGGCATCACGGTCCCGGTCGTGGCCGGCCGACTGCTCGTGCTCCCGGAGAGTGACCACCCGGCCGCGCAGGACCGCCGCACCTATCGGGACCGAGGAGAGGAGGTGACCCTTCTCCAGCACTTGGTCAAAGCCGCAGATGACGCGGGACCTGCTGTGCTGGAAAGACTCTGCGCCGTCGCGCAGGCCGCCGCGGCGGGCCTGCACGCGGCCGGGTGGTGGGTGTCCGAGCTGTCGGCGGGAGGGACCGAGATGTTTACACGCCGCCACGGGACCGTTCTGGGGCTTGCCGAGATCGAGGACGGGCTGACGTACGACATCACGTCGTTCCCGGCGACCGCTGCGGTCCTGGCCGGCGGGGCCTGCCACATCGGGATAGACGACCCGCACGCGGACGCGGCCGAGCTGGCGCTGCTCACCCGGTATGGACTGCGCGAGCTGTTGATGGCAGGGGCCCTGGCGCCGGACGGGAACGCCTGGCTGGTCGAGGTCTTCGGCGACGAGATCTGCGTCCCTCTGCACGAGCACCTCACCGAGCTGCGCGCCGGCGTGGTCGTCGCCGTCTGCGTCGCGACCCCGGAGACCTAGCGGAGCGGGAGCGGTCAGGTTCTGCGGCCGTATCCTTCCCTCGTGGCGGTTCTCCTGGTGGTTGAGGACGATCCGGCCATCGGCGAGCCGTTGGCGCGGGTGCTGCGACGCGAGGGCCATGAGGTGCAGCTGGTCACCGACGGTGCGTCGGCACTTGCCGCAGCCCATCTCGCCGACCTGCTCGTGCTCGACCTCGGACTGCCGGACATGGACGGTCTGGAAGTTTGTCGCACCCTGCGTGCCACCGGTTCGGCCATCCCTGTGCTGGTCCTCACGGCCCGCGTCGGCGAGGCCGAGCTTGTGATCGGGCTGGACGCCGGCGCCGACGACTACGTGTCGAAACCGTTCCGCATCAGCGAGCTGTCCGCCCGGGTGCGCGCGCTGCTGCGCCGCACGTCGCCTGACACCGCGGCGATCTCGGTGGACGACATCGTGATCGACCACAGCCGTCACGTCGTCACCGTCGCGGGGGACGAGGTCGCGTTGACCCCCAAGGAGTACGACCTGCTCGACCTGCTCCTGCAGCGCGCGGGCACCGTCGTGGGTCGCCAGGCGATCATGCGCGAGGTATGGCGCACCGAATGGGTGGGGAACACCAAGACGCTCGACATGCATGTGTCCTCGTTGCGCCGCAAGCTCGGGCCGGCCGGGGCCAGGGTCCTGACGGTGCGCGGAGTCGGGCTGCGCTACCAGCACGTCGCCGACGCAGACGGTGACGGGGGCGACGAAGACATCGATCCCGAGGCCGATCCCGCCGACACCGACCGGTTTGCTGCGCCAGCACGTGAGCAGGCGTGAGGCGGCGGCTGCTGCTGATGGTGCTCTCGGTCACTGCCCTGACCGTCGGCGCCACCGTCGTGCTCGTGTCGTTGGTCATGACCGCTTCGGTGTACTCGACCTGGCAGGAACGCGCGGACGACACCGCGAGGGTGACCGCCGCCGCGATCGCTGCATCGTCCAGCGTGGGTGAGCCGACGACGGCTACCTTGAACGCCCTGACCCGTGACTCCGCCGAGCTGACGGTCAGGCTGCGCGATGGGCAGACCATAAGCACCGGCGCATACGACCCGAACGACTCCTTCGTCTCGGTCGCCACCAGTGATGGCGTGATCGTCACCGCGGCCATCCCGAAGGCGGCTGCGGTGACCCATATCCACGAGATCGTGCAGATCCTGGTCGCTGCCGTCCTGGTCGCCATGGGGATCGGGATGACCGGTGCTTGGTGGTACTCCCGGCGCCTCACCGAGCCGCTGCGGCACTTCGTACG
>JBDTDW010000129.1:0-6427 GCA_039922855.1 Candidatus Nanopelagicales bacterium
GGCCTACGAATACCGACTAGAGAGTGTCCGGCGTAGACAAGCTGAACGCTTATCCAACTACCATGTATTTCACCGTGCGGATGTGGCACGTGCGGCGAATGCCGTCGTGAACCATCACCCGCGACGGGGTTTTTGGCATCGATTGTTGCACACTGTTGAGTTCTCAAGGATCTGGTGCGCACCGAATAGCGGCCGAAGCCGGCCGTTCTCAGGGCAACATGTCTAACTTACCGGGTCCGGTTCGAGCGGTCAAATCTGCTCCCGGCCCCTCCCGGCGCCGGGTCCGAGTGGATCCGCACACGCTTGGCCAGCAGGTGCGAGCACCCGCCGAGCTTGGGGGGTCAGGCCCGTCGAGACCGGCCACCTGATGGTGTCCGTTGCTCCCGGTGGGCTGACAGGACGAACAGTATGTGGCCACCCCAGGCTGGTCAAATCTGACCTTCCGGCGGCGCGGCGTTGAGCACCTGGACCGCGAATAGTGTTGCAGCACGCGGCAGATGGGTCATGCCGCAGGCTCGTGACATCGTCACGGGTTCGGGACGACCTCGATCGCACCGACGTGACGACGACCCCGGCGCAGCACCAGCCAGCGCCCACCCAGCAGGTCATCCGGGCCGACATTCGCCGCCTCGTCGCGCACGCGCACGTTCGCCACATACGCGCCGCCCTCGTTGATGGTGCGCCGGGCAGCACCGTTGCTGGCCACCAGACCGCACCGGGCGAACAGCTCGGCAACCGGCAGACCCGTCCCGAGCTCGGCGCGGGTCACCTGGGTGTGGGGTGCCTCTCGCAACGCGGCATCGAGCGTGGAGTGGTCCAGATCGGCCAGCTCCCCGCGGCCGAACAGCGCCAGCCCCGCGGCCTGCGCCCGCGCCCGCTCCTGCGGCCCGTGCACGAGGTCGGTGATCTCCTCGGCGAGCGCGCGCTGAGCGGCCCGCTCGTGCGGGCGCTCACGGGTCGCGGCCTCCAGCACCTCGATCTCGGCGGGAGCGCGGAAGGAGAACATCCGTAGCAGCTCGGGCACCATGTCGTCCTCCACGTTGAGCCAGAACTGGAAGAATGCGTACGGCGTCGTCAGTTCCGGGTCCAGCCACACGGTGCCTGACTCGGTCTTGCCGAACTTCGTACCGTCTGACTTGGTGACCAACGGTGTGGTCAGCCCGTGGACGCGCGCGGCGTTCACCCGACGGATCAGGTCCACGCCCGCGGTGATGTTGCCCCACTGGTCCGAGCCACCGGTCTGCAAGGAGCAGCCGTACCGGTCGAACAGCTGCAGGTAGTCGTAGGACTGCAGCAGCTGGTAGCTGAACTCCGTGTAGGAGATCCCGGGACCAGCCAGGCGCGCGGCCACCGCCTCCCTGTCCAGCATCCGGTTGACGCTGAAGTGCTTCCCGATCTCGCGCAGGAAGTCCAGGGTGGACAGGTCCTTGGTCCAGTCGTAGTTGTCGACCATGCACGCGGCGTTGGTGCCGTCGAAGTCGAAGTAAGGCTCGACCTGTTGGCGGATCCGGGTGACCCACTCCCCCACGAGCTCGCTGGAGTTGAGGTTGCGTTCACCGGTCATCTTGGGGTCACCGATGAGGCCGGTCGCCCCACCCACCAGTGCCAGCGGGCGGTGCCCGGCGAGCTGGAAGCGCCGTACGGTCAGGATCTGCAACAGGTTGCCCAGGTGCAGGCTCGGCGCGGTCGGGTCGAACCCGCAGTACAGAGTGATCGGTCGTTCCTCGGCTTCGGCGCGGAGCTCGCCGAGGTCGGTGCTGTTGGCCACCAGACCGCGCCAGAGCAGATCGTCCAGGACAGCGGTGCGCTTCGTCGGGTCGGTCACGGCCGACATCTTTGCCTACCGCGGGTCCGGACCCGGCGCCGGTTTCGTTCGCACTGCCGCGGCCTTGTACGCCGAGACCGTCGGGTCCCCGCTCACCCAGAATCGCCACGGCACCTCGGCCGCGGCCCGCAGCCCCACCCGTGGTCCGGTCGCGACCAGTTCCGGCGCCACCCGCCGACCTCGCTCGAGCCGAAGTCTCGACCCTGGCTCCAACAGGTCGACGCCGCCCCACCCCAGGTCCAGACCCAGGGCCTGTGCCAGGTTCGCGGGGCCGCGGGCCAGGTCCCGAGCCGCACGAGCGGCGGGCCGCCGGGATCGGGCCAGCTCTTCACCGCGCACGACCTGCCCGGCGCGCAGCAGCACCCCACCGGCGGTGCCCGCGCGATGGCACACGACGTTCAGGCAGTGGTGCATGCCGTAGGTGAAGTAGACGTAGGAGTGCCCCGGATCGCCGAACATGACTGAGTTGCGGGCGGTACGACCTCGGTAGGCGTGCGAACCGGCGTCCAGCGCGCCGTCGTACGCCTCGACCTCCGTCAGGCGTACCGCGACCTCTCCCTGGTCGTTCGTCGAGCAGATCACCGCTCCGAGCAGGGCCGGCGCGGCCGTGAGCGGCCCGAGCAGCAGCGGGCGGCGCGAGAACATCGTGGGCGCCACGGCGGTCAGTCCGGTGGCAGGGACGTGAGCGCGGCCCAGGCGTCGGCGTCGGCCACGACGCCGCGAAGCACTGCCAGCTGCTCACGTACCCGGACCGGCGCGGTCCCGCCGAACCGAGATCGTGCCGCCAGCGCTGCCGGGACGGTCAGCACGTCGCGGACCGCGGGGGTGAGCGCGGGCGAGAGCGCCGCGAGCTCGGCGTCCGTCAGCTCGTGCAGCTCGACACCGCGAGACTCCGCCGCGCGTACGCAGCCGCCGGCCAGCTCGTGCGCCTCCCGGAAGGGCAGCCCGTTCGTCACGAGCCACTCCGCGATCTCGGTCGCCAACGCGTACCCCTGCGGGGCCGACGCGGCCATCGTGTCGGTGTCGAAGCGCAACGTTGCCACGCACCCGGTCATCGCGGGGAGCACGAGAAGCAACGTGTCGACGGCATCGAATGCGGGCTCCTTGTCCTCCTGCAGGTCGCGGTTGTACGCGAACGGCAGTGCCTTCAGCGTCGACAACAACCCCGTGAGCCCGCCGATGAGCCGGCCCGCCTTACCGCGTGCCAGCTCGGCAACGTCCGGGTTCTTCTTCTGCGGCATGATCGAGCTGCCCGTCGACCATGCGTCGTCCAGCGTCGCCCATCCGAACTCCCGCGACGACCACAACACGATCTCCTCCCCCAGTCGCGCCAGGTGCACCCCGATCATGGTGGCGACGAAACAGAACTCGGCGACGAAATCCCGATCGCTGACCGCGTCGATGGAGTTGGCGGCCGCGGACTCGAAGCCGAGCTCGCGTGCCACCGCGGCTGGGTCGAGCTCCAGCGTCGAGCCGGCCAGGGCACCCGCACCCATGGGGGACACGGACGTGCGCCGGTCCCAGTCGCGCAGCCGGCCCAGGTCCCGGGCGAACGCGTGGACGTGCTTGGCGAGCTCGTGACCGAAGGACACCGGCTGGGCGTGCTGCAGGTGGGTGAAGCCAGGTGCCGGCGAGTCGACATGTGCCTCCGCCTGATCCAGGATCGCCCGCTGCAGGTCGACGATCGCAGCCGCCACGGCCCGCGCGTGGTCACGCAGGAACAGCCGCAGGTCCGTGGCTACCTGGTCGTTGCGGCTTCGGCCCGCCCGCAGCTTGCCCCCGAGGGTCCCCAACCGCTCGACGAGGACGCGCTCCAGCGCCCCGTGGACGTCCTCGTCGTCCGGCGCCGGGACAACTACCCCGGATGCCACATCCGCGGCGATCGCATGGAGACCCGCGAGCATCTGCTCGAGCTCGGCCTCCGTGAGCAAAGCGGCGTGCTGCAGGACCCGGGCATGGGCCTTGCTCTGCAACAGGTCGTACGGCGCCAGCCGCCAGTCAACGTCCGTGGAGCGCGACAGGGCGGCCATCGCGTCCGACGGTCCGGCCGCGAACCTGGCACCCCACAGCCGACCGGCAGCCGTCGGGCCGGGAGTGCTCGAGTCAGCAGTTGCCGATCCGGCAGCGGCGGGTTCAGCCACGGCTACGCCCGAGCCGCTGGTCGCGGCGGGCCGCCATGGTGCTGGACAAGCCCCAGATGTCGATGAAGCCCTTGGCCTGCGACTGGTCGAAGGTGTCGCCGGTGTCGTACGTGGCCAGGCCGAAGTCGTACAGCGACTCGTCGCCGCGGCGACCTGTGACGACGGCCCGTCCACCGTGCAGCGTCATCCGGATGTCGCCGGACACCGAGGCGTTCATGTCGTCGAGGAACCCGTCCAGGGCACGCTTGAGCGGGGAGTACCAGAGCCCGTCGTAAACCAGCTCGCTCCAACGCTGGGAGACACCGCGGCCGAAGCGGGACAGCTCGCGCTCCACGGTGACGTTGACCAGCTCCTGGTGCGCGGTGATCAGTGCGATCGCCCCGGGGGCCTCGTAGATCTCCCGGCTCTTGATGCCCACCAGCCGGTCCTCGACGAGATCGAGGCGACCCACGCCCTGTGCACCGGCCCGGGCGTTGAGCAGCTGGATCGCCTGCAGCATCGTGACCTTCTCGCCATCGATCGCGATCGGGGCGCCCGCCTCGAACGTGATGACGACCTCGTCCTTCTCGCGAGGGACGGCCGGGTCCTGGGTGTAGGAGTAGACGTCCTCGATGGGCCCGTTCCAGATGTCCTCGAGGAAACCGGTCTCGACCGCGCGACCCCACACGTTCTGATCGATCGAGTACGGCGACTTCTTGTTCTGACTGATGGGCAGTCCGGTGCGCTCGGCGAACTCGATCGCCTTGTCGCGCGTCATCGCGTAGTCGCGGACCGGGGCGATGCAGGTCAGGTCTGGGGCCAGGTTCGCGATGCCGACCTCGAACCTCACCTGGTCGTTGCCCTTGCCGGTGCAGCCGTGCGCCACGATCGTCGCGCCGTGCTGCTTCGCCGCTGCCACGAGGTGCTTGACGATCACGGGCCGGGAGAGCGCCGACACCAGGGGGTAGCGGTCCAGGTAGAGCGCGTCGGCCTTGAGCGCAGGCAGGCAGTACTCATCGGCAAACTCCTCACGGGCGTCAGCGACGTACGCATCGGCGGCACCGCACGCCATTGCCCGGTCGCGCACAACCTCCATGTCCTCCCCGTCCTGTCCGACGTCCACGGCAACCGCTATCACCTCGGCGCCGGTCTCCTGCGCGATCCAGCCGATCGCCACCGATGTGTCAAGGCCACCGCTGTATGCCAGCACCACGCGCTCGGTCATTGCTTCTCCTCTTTCGTCCATCGTTGGTGCGTCACCGTTCTGGTGTCACGGTCGTGTCGGTCGCGATCGGGTCGTGCAGGGGCGTCCAGTGACCGGACTCCGCCAGGCGGAGCATGTCGGCCGCGACCGCGGCTCCGCCGGCCGGGTCCCTGGTGATCAGCAGCACGGTGTCGTCCCCCGCCACCGTGCCGATGACCTCGGGAAGCACCGTGTGGTCCAGGACCGACGCGAGGTATTGCGCGGCACCGGGCGGCGTGCGCAGCACCACCAGGTTCGCAGAGCTTTCCGCGGACACCAGGACCTCGCCGGCGACCCGGGTGAGGCGGGATCGCGCCTGCTGCTCGGTCACGGCGCTGACGAGCCGGCGGTCGCCACCGTCGCCGGGCACGGCATACACCGAGGTGCCGTCCGCGGTCACGACCTTGACCGCACCAAGCTCGTCGAGGTCGCGGGACAACGTGGCCTGGGTGACGTCGTGGCCGTCCGCGCAGAGCAGGTCCGCCAGGCGCGCCTGGCTGGGCACCGAGGAGCGCTCCAGGATCTCCACGATCCGTTGCCGCCGGGCATTCTTCGTACGCGCCACCGTCATGACGAGCCCACCCCTCCCGCCCGCCACGCGGACCTGATCGCAATGTTGCTTTCTCGGCTAAATAGCGACATTTCGAGCAGGTACGCGAGAAAGGGGGTGGTCATGCTGCCGACTCCTTGACTGTGTCGAGTGCAGCCGCCAGTCGCTCCAGTGCGATCGCTACGTCGTCATCGCTGAGGATCAGGGGCGGCACCAGGCGCACCACGTCCGGGGTGGCGGCATTGACCAACAGCCCGACGCCTCGGGCGGCAACCTCCACGCGCGCCGACACGTCCGCGCGCAGCACCACGCCGAGCATCAGCCCGCGGCCTCGTACGTGTGAGACAAGAGGGTGGTCGAGGGCCTCGATCCCGGCGGCGAGCGCACGTCCGGCCGCCGTGGCGTGCTTGATCAGGTTGTCGCTCTCGATGGTGTCCAGGACCGCCAGCGCCGCAGCAGCGCATACCGGGTTACCGCCGAACGTCGAGCCGTGGCTGCCGGGACCGAGCAGTGCGGCTGCGTTCCCGAAAGCTACGCAGGCACCGATCGGCAGGCCGCCGCCCAGGCCCTTCGCCAGGGTAACGACGTCAGGCTGCACATCGTCGTGCTGGTGCGCGAACCACCCGCCGGTGCGGCCGATCCCGGTCTGCACCTCATCGATGACAAGCAGCGCGCCGGCAGCGCACGTG
>JBDTDW010000130.1:0-3673 GCA_039922855.1 Candidatus Nanopelagicales bacterium
CTGCCAGACGAGAGGTCAGGACGACTCCGGCGATGACCGGGACACCGATGAACAGCGCGAGGACATCGCGCCCCTGAAGGAAGGCGCTGACGGGGTGGAACACGACCGCATAGGTCACGTACGAGACCACTGCGGTGACCGCAACGAGGGTGAGTATGACGGTCCGTGACCGCCACCGCTCCAGGAGCAGAGCTGCTCCCACCAAGGTCGCGGCAACCGTCGTCCAGACGATGATGGCCCAGGTTGGCAAGGGCGTGTCGAGCCAGCCGAACTTTCCGACGGCGGTTTCCATGGTGACCGGAGCGTCGTACAGGAAGCCTTGCCATGCTCCGAAGTCCAGGGGGCTACCGAGCTGGTTGGGATGGTCGAAGGACCGCTCCCACCAGGTGATGGCGGCCACCGACGAGAGAAGAGCGATGACGGCGACGAAGAAGGTGGGGCGGTGCTCCTTCAACAGTCGCCGCACGATTCCCGGTCCGGCGGCGAAGAGGGTGAGAAGGACGAGCACACCGCATACCACCACCCCCATCTGGCGGCTCAGGACGAGCGCAGACCCGGCGATGGCCAGAGTCAGGTGAGCGGATCGCGAAAGTACTGACTGCGGTCTAACGAGCGCGACAGCGGCCACGCAGGACACAGCCAACGCACCCGCCAGCTCGACACCGCTGGTCGACAGTATGGAGAAGCAGAACGCGGCCATCGGCGTGATCGCGACGACCATGCCGACAACTGCGGCTGCGCCCACCCAACGCAGCAGGTACGAGACGCCCAGCAGCAGCAGACCGCTCGACATCGCCAGCACGGCCAGGCGTCCCAGGTAGAAGGCCCTAGCCGGATTCGGCGCCGTCAGGGCTGCCGCGCCTATCGGAAGGTAGACGAAGGGCGGATACGCGCCCATCGGCGTGTATCGGGCGACGGTTCCGGTGACACCGGAATCCGATGACGGGAGGCACGCCGCCGAGACCGCTGATTGGAACGCGAAGCAGTGAAAGCCTTTCGGGTCCAGCGCGCGGGGGATCTTGACCACCCGCGCGATCGAGGCGTTGCGGGACTGTGCCTTCGATGGCCCCGTGGGGGGACCCAGGTAGGTGGTCCCGATGTCGAACCGCGCAACCCCCAGGGCCTTGACGAGGTGGTCCCCTTCGTCCGGCGCAGCGCCAGGAGGGTTGCTGAACACCCACGACAGGCCCAGCACCAGGTAGGGGACGATGAGCAGCACCGACCACCACCACAGATGCCGGGGGCGGGAACGGGGGAGCGCCGACTGCCGCGGGCGCTCGTCGAGGACTGCGATGTCCTCGTCGCCGGGGCGGGCGTGCGCCGGGGCGCTCAAGTGGCCGACCGGGTCGGTGTCGCGACGCAGAGCATCTGCCCGGCGAACGGTTTCAGTGGTGAGCGCAGGTACCACGGGACGAGGAAGGTCAGCTGAGAACCACGGGACTTCATGGTCAGCGGGAGGAATCGGGCCTGCATCACGTCGATGTGCCAGCCCTCCGAGCGCAGGAAGTCCGCGAGCGAGCGGTCCGTGTAGATGGCAACGTGCGTGAAGTCGTCGAAGTATCCACCGGGGTTGAGTCGGAAGTTCGGTTGCAGAAGGATCAGTCGGCCTGCCGGGCGCAGGACTCGACAGGCCTCGGCCAGCAAGCTCTTGGCCTGGGCGCGCTCGAGGTGCTCGAGCAGGTTGGACGCGAACACCACGTCGAACTGGGCGTCTGGGAACACCGAGAGATCGGTGCAGTCACCGACGACGGCCTCGACGTGCGCCGCCGCCGACCTGGTCACGATGGCGTCGAGGTCCATGGCCACGACCCGGGAGGCACGTACGTTGTTGGCGAAATCGCACCAGCCGGCTCCGAGCTCCAGGACATCGTCGGTCGGTTTGATCCAGGACGACAGATAGGCACAGATGTGGCGCCAGACTCCGGCGCGTTGGGGAAGGTGTTCGAGCCGGGTCTGGAAGTAACCGTCCTGATACGTTCCGCTACCCATGACCATGCCTTCTCGTGATTTGCGGAACGGACCGAGTCGTCGCCGTAGCGCTGTGGTCGATCCGGTCGACGCCAGCGAGGATACCCTGGATCCGGCACCGGACCCGTGTGTGAGAACGTGTCGGCCGCACAGGATGACGGTGTTGTCGACTAGGCGCCGAGCTCGTCCAGGTAGCGTCCCACGCCCTCCCAGGTCGGGAGCAGGCCCTGCGCGGCCGCCTCCCTGAGCGTGGGTGCGGCCGCGTCCTTCGCCGACAGCCTGGGTGGGGCGCCCAGGGCGTCCAGGGGCCAGGCGATCCCGAGCTCGGGGTCCAGAGGGTTGACTCCGTGCTCGGCCGTGGCGTTGTAGGACTCGCTGCACAGGTAGACGACGGCCGAGTCCTCCGCCAGGGCCAGGAACGCGTGGCCCAGTCCCTCGCCCAGGTAGATCGCGCGGCGGTCGACGGTATCGAGGGTCACCGCTTGCCACCGACCGAACGTCGGGCTGCCCACCCGGATGTCGACGACAACGTCGAGCACGGCCCCGGAGACGCATGTCACGTACTTCGCCTGACCCGGGGGGACGTCCGCATAGTGGATTCCCCGAAGGGTCCCCTTCGCCGAGACCGAGCAGTTCGCCTGCGCCAGTCGCAGGTCGTGCCCGACCGCCTGTGCGAAGGCCTCGTGGCCGAACCACTCCAGGAAGACGCCTCGATCGTCGCCGAACTGGCGGGGCGTCATCACGTATGCACCGGGCACGTCCAGCTCGGTCAGCTCCATATCAGCTCCGTTCCTCAAGGCGCGCGGGAGATCCGGCGCGCGTTTGCCCTCTGGCCTGCGCGGACGCTACGCGTCGCCGAGCAGTCCGAGCAGATAGTCCCCGTAGCCGCTCTTGCGCAGCGGTCCGGCTACCGCCGCGAGCTCGCTGTCGCAGATCCAGCCCGCGCGCCAGGCCACCTCCTCGATACAGCCGATCTTGAGCCCTTGGCGCTGCTCCACGACCCGCACGAACTCGCCGGCCGCGATGAGCGAATCGACGGTTCCGGTGTCCAGCCACGCCGTGCCGCGGTCCAGCACCGTCACGGTGAGCCGGCCGCGGGACAGGTAGTGGGCATTGACGGTCGAGATCTCGAGCTCTCCGCGAGCACTGGGCACGATGGACCGCGCGATGTCGACGACATCGTTGCCGTAGAAGTACAGGCCCGGCACGGCATAGTTGCTGCGCGGGACAGCCGGCTTCTCCTCGATCGAGATGGCCCTCCCGGTCGCGTCGAACTCCACGACGCCATACTCCCGCGGGTTCTGCACGTGGTAGGCGAAGATGTGACCACCGTCGGGGTCAGCGCCCCGCGCCAAGGCCGTGCCGAGGCCACTGCCGTAGAAGATGTTGTCACCGAGCACCAGGCAGACGCTGTCGTCGCCGATGAAGTCGGCGCCGATGAGGAACGCCTGTGCCAGACCCTCTGGCCGCGGCTGCTGCGCGAAGGTGAACTGCACCCCCAGAGCCGAACCGTCCCCGAGCAGGCGCTGGAACTGCTCGGCGTCCTCAGGGGTGGTGATGATGAGGATCTCCCGGATGCCGGCCATCATCAGCGTGGAGATCGGGTAGTAGACCATCGGCTTGTCGTAGACGGGCAGGAGCTGCTTGCTAACTGCCCTGGTCAGTGGGTGCAGGCGCGTACCGGAGCCGCCGGCCAAGATGATCC
>JBDTDW010000131.1:0-7190 GCA_039922855.1 Candidatus Nanopelagicales bacterium
ATGAGGGAACTCACGGTGCCAGTCGGCCGTCAGAACCTGCGGGCACGCACAGGGGAGTCGGCGCAGTCATGAGTGTTCTGTGGTGGCGGATCCTCGGAGCCGTCACCGGGGGACTGTTGCTCGTCGCGTCTTTCCCGCCGTACGACTGGACCTGGCTCGCCATCCCGGCGCTTGCCCTCATCACGCTCTCCTGGCACGGAGCACGCGTCCGGGTCGGGCTGTTCCTGGGGCTACTGACCGGCATCGCGTTCTTCGGGATCCACGTCATGTGGATCAACGTGATCGGCGACGACGCGTGGACGTTGCTCACGCTGTTCTGCGCAGCGTGGATCGCTTTGCTCGCTGCAGGGGTCGCAGGGACAAGTCGACTGCGCTGGTGGCCGCTCGTCGTGCCGCTCCTCTGGGTCGCGGAGGAGGCGGCGCGGGACCGCGTGCCTCTCGGTGGGTTCCCATGGGGGCGCTTGGCTTTCGGGCAGACCTCGACGACGCTGACTCCGTACGCGGCCCTGGCCGGTGCACCCGGTGTCACGTTCGCAACCGCTCTGGCGGGCGCCCTCCTCGCGTGGGGCGCTATGTCGTGGGACCACCGGCCCCCGTGGCGCCAGATCACCGCACTGGCGGCCGTCGCAGTCGTGTGTACCGCCGGGCTGCTGATACCGCTGCCGACGCAAGGGCAGAGCTCGGACTCCGAACCGGCGTACGTGACCGTCGCCGTGATCCAGGGCGACGTCCCGCAGGCCGGGCTTGATGCGTTCGGGCAGCGCGCGGCCGTCCTGAACAACCACGTGCGGGTAACAGAGCGGCTCGCCGCGCAGGTCGCGGCCGGTAAGTCAGCGCAACCGGAGCTCGTGATCTGGCCGGAGAACGCGAGCGACCTCGATCCTTACGCGAACCCGGACGCCCGCGCCCTGATCCAGCAGGCGGTGGACGCCATCAAGGCACCGGTACTCGTGGGGGCGGTCATCGCAGACCCGGCCGACCCGAACCGGGTGCTCAACGTCGGGATCGTGTGGGGCCCGGTCAACTCCGCCGACCCGGGACCGGGGGACTCCTACGCCAAGCAGCACCCGGTGCCCTTCGGGGAGTGGGTGCCGTGGCGCAGTGTGCTCACCCGATACATCGGGCGCTTCGACCTCGTGCCCCGGGACTTCGCACCGGGCACCCGGACCGGGGTGATGCAGCTCGGGCCGGCTCGGATCGGCAACCTGATCTGTTTCGAGGTCGCGTACGACGACCTCGGGCGCAACGCCGTCACCGGTGCCGGAACAACAGGAGCATTGGCCGGACTCGGCGGGCGGATCCTGACCGTGCAGACCAACAACGCGACGTACGGACTCACCGGGCAGCCCGAGCAGCAGGTCGCGATGTCCCAGCTGCGCGCCGTCGAGCACGGGCGGGCCGTGCTGGTCGCGGCCACGAGCGGGATCAGCGCCGTGATCTCTCCGGACGGAAAGCTCCTGCAGCAGCTCCCCGAGTTCACGCCTGGCACCATCGTCCTGCGGGTGCCGCTACGTGACGCCCTCACCGTCGCCGACCGCGTCGGGGCGTGGCCGGAGTGGGTGGCCACCGCGGGTGGCCTCGCCGCGGTGCTCGTTGCCTGTCTGGCTGGACTGCGGCGCCGGCGCAATCCGGTCGTAGGCTCGCCCTCACCACTGCCGATCCAGGAGAGGGTTCCGTGACCGACACCTCACCCTTCGCCGACCTGGGTCGCATCGTCGTGATCATCCCGACGTACAACGAGCGGGAGAACGTCGAGGACATCGTGGGACGGGTCAGGGCCGCCGTACCCGAGGTCCACGTGCTGGTGGCCGATGACAACAGCCCGGACGGCACGGGCCGGATCGCGGACCGGCTCGCCGCCGACGACGACCACGTAGAGGTCATGCACCGCGTCGCGAAGGAGGGTCTCGGGGCGGCCTACCTCGCCGGTTTCGCCTGGGCCATCGAGCGCGACTACGACGTGATCGTGGAGATGGACGCGGACGGGTCCCACCAGCCCGAGCAGCTGCACCGGCTGCTGACCGAGCTGCGCACCGCCGATGTCGTTCTGGGTTCGCGCTGGGTCGAGGGCGGCTCGGTCGTCAACTGGCCGAGGTACCGTGAACTGATCTCGCGCAGCGGCAGCCTCTACAGCCGCATGGCACTGGCAGTCCCGCTACGCGACGTCACCGGCGGCTACCGGGCCTTTCGTACCACCGCGCTGCGCAAGCTGGACCTGGCCACCGTGCAGAGCCAGGGTTACTGCTTCCAGGTCGACCTGGCCTGGCGTGCGGTCCAGCAGGGACTGACCGTGCGGGAGGTTCCCATCGAGTTCGTCGAGCGGGTACGCGGCGACTCGAAGATGAGTCAGGGCATCGTCGCTGAGGCGTTCTGGCGAGTCACCGTCTGGGGCGTGAAGGACAAGACCGACCGGGCCCGCCGGCTGCTGGTGAGCAAACGCTCCCGCTCGGCGGGAGGATGGTGACATGAGCCCGCTGGTGATCGTCGTCACCGTCGTCTACGTCGGCCTGGAGTGGCTGGCGGCCGCCTGGCTGGCATCGGCTGTCGGCTGGAGCTGGGTGCTGCTCGTGTTCATCGCGCTCGTCGTGGTCGGTGCGGCCGTGATGCGTCGCGCCGGTCTCGCGGCGGCACGATCACTGGGCGGTGCCCAGGATGGCGCCGGGCTCAAGCAGGCAGGTACCGCTGTCGGCGATGCCTCGCTGGTCTTCGTCGCGGGGGCCCTCATCGCTCTGCCCGGGCTGATCACGAGCGCCTTCGGGCTGCTGATGCTGATTCGGCCGCTGCGTCGGGTGTTGGGCGCAGGGCTCGTGGTCTGGTTCGCTCGTCAGCTGCGGCTACGAGGGATGTCGATGACCTCGTCGTACGACGCATCAGGGAACCGGTTCACCCGGATCGTGCCCGGCGACGTGATCGAGGGGGACGTCGTGCCCAACCCCACGAAACAGCCGAACCGACCTGACACTCCGATCATCGAGGACTGAGCCGACCAGTCACGATCCGGGCCCGAACGCACCTAGGCGGCGGTCCCATCGAAGGACCACCGCCCAGGCACAGGGGAAACGTGGAGTCAGGCGCTCTTCTTGACCGGCGTCCGGTCGGCGCGCAACAGGTCGAGGCGCTCCTCGAGCAGGACCTCGAGGTCCTCCATGCTGCGCCGCTCGAGCAGCATGTCCCAGTGGGTCCGTACGTGCTTGACCGGCTTGGCGTCGGGCTGGGCACCGTCACGCAGCAGCGCCTCGGCGCCGCAACGACACTCCCAGACCCAGGGGATATCGGCCTCGACGGAGAACGGCATGGTCACGGTGTGACCGTTCGGGCAGTCGTAGTGGCAGACCTGCCTCGGGGCCAGCTCGACGTGCTCGTCGGTCTCATAGCTGGTCGCTCCAAGACGGGAGCCGCGCAGGGCCTCGCTCATCGCAGAATCAACGCCTTCCTCAGTACTTCCGGCTACGGCCGGAGGTTCATCCGTACCAACGGACGGCACGAGGCTGGTGTTCCCGGCCTTCCGGAGCCCCGAAGTGTCCGCTTGTCGGACGAATGGGGTAGGGGAGCGGTTGCACCTGTGATCGAGGTCATAGGTAAGGACCGGTCGAGATCGCTCCGGCAAGGTCCTGACCAGCACTTTTGCGGTTCCAGTCGGCCACCTGGGCAGGTAGCGGTTGAGCACTTCGCCGGCGGCTGAACGGCCTTGGCGTGTCCCTGAGAACTTGGTATGTGTTCGGTCTG
Organism: Candidatus Nanopelagicales bacterium; assembly: GCA_039922855.1. Lineage (GTDB taxonomy): Bacteria > Actinomycetota > Actinomycetes > S36-B12 > CAIYMF01 > JAFIHG01. The sequence goes on from JBDTDW010000131.1 coordinate 3,727, forward strand.
AGCCAACTGAGCCGCAGCGCCACGAACGGGGTGCTGCTCCTCCTGTGCCCACCGATCTCGTACGCCGATAAGGGATATTATGTCATGTTGCGTAGGGGTGGCCTAGCGACGTTCCCAGGCCTGGGCGGATGCTCTCCTCAGCGCCTCGACCGCGATCGCCACGACGTCGGGGTTGGTACGCCAGTTGCTCACCGAGATGCGGAGCACGTCCCGGTGATGCCAGTGCGATCCGGACATCCACACCGTGCCGTCGGCCAGCAGTCGCTCGGTGACCTGTCGGGTGCGTTCGTCGTCGCCGAAGGTCAGGCAGACCTGCGTGTACGCGACCTCGTTGAGCACCTCCGCACCGTTCACGCCCTCGATCCCGGTCGCTATCCCGTGCGCGGCCGCGACCATCCCGTCCACCAGGTGCGCGACGCCGGTCCGGCCCAAGGAGCGCAGAGCGGCCCACACCGGGATGCCGCGAGCGCGTCGAGACAGCTCCGGGACCCGCTCCAGGGGATCGCGGTCGTCACTGTTGATCAGATAGCTCGCGTGGACCCCCATGGCTGCGTAGAGCGGCGCGGGTCGGCGTACGACACAGATGCCGCAGTCGTACGGGGTGTTCAGCGTCTTGTGCGCATCCGTGGCCCAGGAGTCCGCCTCCTCATACCCTTGCAGCAGATGTCGCAGAGCGGGCGAGGCCGCAGCCCAGAGTCCGAACGCCCCGTCGACGTGGACCCAGGCGCCGTGGCGGTGCGCCACCTCGGTGGCTCCGGCGATGTTGTCGAAGGCACCCGAGTGCAGGTTCCCGGCCTGCAGGCACACGATCGTCGGACCGTTCGCCTCGCTCAACGCTTCGGCCAGCGCGTCGACCCGGATGCGCCCCTGACCATCCACCGCAACAGCTTGCGGTGCCCCCAGGCCCAGGAAGCGAAGTGCGAGATCGACAGTGTCGTGCCGTTCGGCCCCCACGAGGATCCGTACCTTGGGGCCGCCGGCGAGCCCTTCGCGGCCCAGGTCCCAGCCGGCTTCGGTGAGAACGTGCTGCCGGCCGGCGGCCAAGCCAGTGAAGTTGGCCATCGTCGCGCCCGTGACGAAGCCGACCCCACTGTCTGGCGGCAGACCGAGCAGGTCGAGCAACCACGCCGCAGCGCACTCCTCTATCGCGACGGCAGCCGGTGTGGCATGGCGCATCCCGGCGTTCTGGTCCCAGCTGCTCGTCAGCCAGTCCGCTGCCAGCGCCGCCGGCAGCGTGCCCCCGATGACCCAGCCGAAGAACCGGCCCGACGAGCCCCCCAGCAGACCCGGCTCGGCTGCGGCCGCGAGCAGGTCTATGACGTCTGCCGGGTCGGCCCCCTGTTCTGGCAGCGACTCCCCCAGTGCTTTCAACACATCGTCGGCGCTGACCCTCGGCGGGATCGGGCGATCCGGCAACGACGCCAGCCAGGCGTCCGCGTGAGTCCTGGCACAGTCGAGCGCCGCACGGTACGGCTCGACCCCGGGCTCTGCCATCGGCGGGCCGCCTCTCCTGAAGGAACGAAACCATCATGGCCGGTGACTGTCCCGGCGAACAACGCGGCTGAACACCTGAACGAGGACGGCCTGCATGCGACTTTGGCGAGGTTCTCGACCGCTCGCTGCCCGAGGGGTCAGGGTGCTCCGAACACAAGGAGGCTCATCGTCACCGCGGACTCTGGGTCCCCAGCTCGTCACTGGCAGCCCGTGCCGCGGCCTTCTGCTCGCGCTTGTATGCCTTCACCTTCGCAAGGGAAGCGGCGTCGACCACGTCAGCCGCGGAGTGGAACCCATTCTCCGTGTAGGGCTTCGCAGCACTGGCCCACCCCCGCGGGCGCACATCGAGCTGTTTGCCGACCAGGGCCGCGAAGATTCTGGCCTTCTGCGACCCGAAGCCAGGCAGCTCGGCCAGGCGAGCCACCAGGTCCGCACCCGAGACCGCATCCTCCCAGATGGCAGCGGCGTCGCCGCCGTACTGGTCCGTGACGATCTGGCAGAGCACCTGAGCGCGCTTGGCCATGGCGGCAGGGAAGCGGTGCAGCGCCGGGGGTCGCCGGAAGATCTCCTCCAGCGCCTCGGGGTCGTAACCCGCGACCACAGCCGCGTCGAGGTCCGCGCCGAGTCGTTCGCGCAGCACCTCAGGAGAGGTGAAGGCCTTCTCCATCGGGATCTGCTGGTCCAGCATCATGCCCAGCAGCAGAGCCAGCGGGTCGTTCTCGAGCAGGCGGTTCGCCTCGTCCGTTGACGCCAGAAACATGTCAACATTCCATCATGGGGAGCTGCCCCTCAGAAGACCCCGAACTCCTCGAGATGCTCCAGCAGGCGATCGGTCAGCGACAGGGCTGTCAGCTCCTCCCGGCTGAACCAGCCAACCTGCGCTGCATCATCCCCGGCGACCAGTTGTCCGGCGCCCAGCTGCGCTATGAACACGTGGATCTCGTAGGTCCGCACCGAAGCCACCACCTCGACCACCCCGAGCTCGCGGCCGACGTCGCAGCGAAGGCCGGTCTCCTCGCGCAGCTCCCGCGTCGCCGTGGCCGACAGGTCCTCCCCCACCTCTGCCTTGCCGCCAGGAAGAGACCACCTGCCCATGTTGGGCTCGTGGCCGCGAAGAACCAGCAGGATCCGACCGCGCCCGTCGCGCACGACGACGCTGGCCGCCAAGACACGCGGCTGCATCGCCGAGCTACCCGGACGGCTTCTCGTGACGCCACCGTACGAACGGCAGCGCCTTGCCGACCGCTCGCGCGTGGGCACGCGGGGCCGGGAACCAGGCCAGCTCGTGGCCCGGTCCCACGCCGGCGACAGCCGACCGGGCGAGCACGCCGCGCAGCGCTCTCGCCCGTACCGCATGGGCGGCGCGTCGGCACTCCCGCCACGGCACCTTGCCACCACGCGGGCGAAGCGGATAGGTCGTGGGGAGCCCCAAGGAACGCAGACCCGTATCCGAGGTGGCGTCCGCAACCCGCTGACGCTCGGGCAAGGTGGCAGTGACCAGGACGAAGGGCGCGTCGTCGGCGAGGTCGGTGACATCGATGGGGGTGGGCTCGAGCAAGCGCTGGATCTGGGCACGCGCAACGGACACGTCCTCACACAGATACAGCGTCGGGCCGTCGCCGGGGGTGTTCCAGCGCCCACCGACCCGGTCCGCGAACGTGGGATCCAACGGGTCCTCCCACGACGCGTCCGCGACCCGCAGCCAGCGCCGATCGTCGGGCAGCATCACCACATGGGGCGTCGTCACGGTTGGACCCGGCGCAGGTCGAACATGGCCGCCACCTGTCGACGTACCGAGGCGGTGTCACCGGTCTGCGCCAGGTCCAGCAGGCTCACGCCCCCGAGCATGTCCGCAGGCCGTCGCACCACGGCCGGGATCCGATCCCGGCGTACGTACCTCTCGAGGACGTCCGTGGCGGCCGCGAGGTCGGCCATGGCCACGGACCGGTCCGCCGGCACACCATGGCCAC
>JBDTDW010000132.1:0-4770 GCA_039922855.1 Candidatus Nanopelagicales bacterium
GATCGGCTAGGACGAGGCCGGCCAGGACGAGGATTGGCTAGGACATAGAGAGGGTTGGCTAGGACTTAGACGTGCGCGAATACCTGCTCTGCCTGGCGGTCGCCGCCGCGGTCACGTATCTCGTGACGCCGGTGGCGCGGCGCTTTGCGCTGTGGTGGGGCGCGATGGCGCAGGTGCGCGACCGCGACGTCCACAACGAGGCCACCCCACGGCTGGGAGGCCTGGCGATGTTCGCCGGTCTGCTCGCGGCAATGCTCGTGGCCCAGCAGCTGCCCCGGATGGGCTCGGTGTTCGTCACCAGCAAGGAGCCGATCGCGCTGCTGTCCGGGTGCGCCATCCTGGTGGTACTCGGGATGATCGACGACAAGTGGGGCCTTGACGCCCCGACCAAGTTCGCCGGGCAGGCCCTGGCCGGCGCCGTAATGGCCCTGCAGGGGATCTCCATCGTGTGGCTCCCCATAGGCGGCACTCTCGTGCTCGACCCGGTGACCTCGGTGCTGCTCACGGTCCTGGTGGTCGTGGTCGCCGTCAACGCGATCAACTTCGTCGATGGCCTCGACGGACTGGCGGCCGGCATCGTCGGGATCGGTGCGATGGCGTTCTTCGCCTACTCCTACTTGCTCTCGGTGGAGAACGGCTTCACCCGTGCAACGCTGGCCACCTTGATCTGTGCCTGCCTCGCAGGCATGTGCGCCGGATTTCTGCCGCACAACCTCTACCCGGCCCGGCTGTTCATGGGGGACACCGGGTCGATGCTCATCGGCATGCTGCTCGCCGCCAGCGTCATCAGCCTGTCCAGCGGCATCGACCCGTCCGCGATGGCGGGGACCGCCGCCCTGCTGCCGGCCCTGCTGCCCATCTTGCTGCCGGTCGCGGTGATGGCTGTCCCGTTGATCGACCTGGCGCTCGCTGTGATCCGGCGTACCCGGGCACGGCGCAGCCCGTTCGCTCCGGACAAGCAGCACCTGCACCACCGGCTGCTGCAGCTCGGCCACAGCCAGCGTCGAGCAGTGCTGCTGATGTACGGATGGGCCGGTGTCATCGCGTTCACAGCCGTGTCGCTGGCGTTCGTCCCGGCCAACGTCTCGGCGGTCTGCTTCGCGACCGGCGTCGTTGCGCTGTTGCTCGCGGTCCGCTGGCCCCGGCTGCGACAGCATCGCAGCGCCTGACCCGTCCAACACCTGCGCGGGATCAACGCCGGGTGAACCTCCTGAGCCCTGCGTCACAGGTATCGGGAGCGATGAGGGCGGCACGCCGCGATTTCGCTAACCTGTCCTCGTGCCGCCCGCATCACCGATAGTTCCCGCCTCGCGCGCGTCATTCGTGATCTTGCGCGCCGCTGTCGTCCCGACCGTGGTGGTCGGCGTGATCGCCGTCATCCTGTACGGCGTCCTGAGCGGCTCGAGCGCGGCGATCGGGGCGGCGATCGGACTGATCGTCGTCCTGGCGTTCTTCGGGCTCGGGCTCTACGCACTGGGGTTGATCCTCGCGAAGCACCCGTCGATGATCATGACGGGTGCGCTGGCCCTCTACCTCGGGCAGATCCTTGTCCTCTTCGTGTTCCTGGCGATCTTCAAGAACACCACCTTGTTCGACGGCAAGGCCTTCGGGATCACGGTGGTCGCCTGCACGATCAGCTGGCTGTTCACCCAGGTCTGGGCAATGGGCCGGACCAAGATGCTCTACGTCGAGCCGGCAGCCACCTCCTCGGTCTCCTCGGTCTCCTCCGCCCCCGACGACGGGGGTGACGCGCAGTGAGCCTGCTCGATCCCAGACGGGTCCCGTTCAAGGCCCCCGCGTCCACGCACCGAGACGCCCGGTGGTACCGTTCGGCCGCGACGAAGACGTCCACGGCGAAGCCGGACGAGCTGCCCGTGGGCCGCGAGTCCGACGACGTGGCCTGGGTCGCCGTCAGCCACCTGATCGCTGGAATCGCCCTCTATGGCGGTCTGGGGTGGCTGCTCGGCCGGTGGCTGGGAAACCAGTCGCTCTTCGTGGCCGGAGGCGTCCTCATCGGGACGGGCTTCGCGCTCTACCTCATGTTCGCCCGACTCGGAGCCAAGAGCTCCGTGCCTGAGACGCAGCGGCAGGACCGGGAATGACCGGACGTCGCCCGGAGGTCGTCGCACCGATGTGCACCGCAGGGGAGCGCCGTCGTGGGTGCTGAGCAGATCTTGGCCGATGGCTGCCACCTGAACTCCGGGTGCGGGTTCCCGGCGCCAGGCGTCGAGGTCTTCGATTACGCACCGATCTGGCAGTTCCACCTGCTCGGGGTCGATTTCCTGATCACCAAGCCGCTCGTCCTGCTGCTGCTGGCCGTGGTCCTGGTGGTCGGGTTCTTCACGCTCGCGTTCCGCAACGCGAAGGTCGTCCCGCGCGGGCTGCAGAACATCGCCGAGTACGGCTACCTGTTCGTCCGCGACGGCATCGCCCGTGATGCGATCGGCAAGGCCGGAGACAAGTTCGTGCCCTTGCTGTTCAGCTTGTTCTTCTTCATCTGGGTGCTCAACTTCCTGGGCATCGTGCCGTTCGCCCAGTTCGCGCCAGGGTCACGTCTGGCGATCCCGGTTGCCTTCGCGATCATGGTCTATCTGCTCTGGGTGCCGCTCGGAGTCATGAAGCAGGGTGCGGGCGGTTTCTTCCGGGCCATGACGATGCCCCCGGACGTCCCCGTGGCGATGTACATCCTGCTGATCCCGCTCGAGATCGTGTCCAACTTCATCGTGCGCCCGTTCACGCACAGCGTGCGTCTGTTCGCGAACATGTTCGCCGGCCACCTGCTGCTCGTCACGTTCAGCGTGGCCGCGTGGTACCTGTTCTCCCCGAGCCTGATCGGGATCCTCGGCTCGGCCGCATCGTTCATCGTGGCGATCATCTTGATGGTCTTCGAGATACTGATCCAGGCCCTGCAGGCCTACGTCTTCACCCTGCTCGCCGCCGTCTACATCAACGACGCACTGCACAGCCACTGACCACCACCACCGGACCAGACAGGTACCGATCCGCTCGGGGACCTGTTCGCACACCAGACCGGCGGACCGCCCGCCGGCCGACACAAGAAGGGCACCACATGTCGCTCCTCGCAGAGGTCTCGGTCAACGTGTCCGGCAGCCTCGGATCCATCGGGTACGGCCTCGCCGCGATCGGCCCGGGCATCGGCATCGGCATCATCTTCGGCCAGGGCGTTCAGGCGATCGCCCGTCAGCCCGAGGCCTACGGCGTCATCCGCCAGAACATGATCCTCGGGTTCGCTCTGACCGAGGCCCTCGCACTGATCGGCTTCGTCGCGCCGTTCGTCTTCGGCAAGTGAGCCGACGAGCCGACCCCTTCTGCACGTCGTACTGACGAAGGACTGCCACCGTGTACCCACAGATCGCGAGCGAAGTCAACGTTCTGTCGATCCCGCTCGACGAGCTGATCATCGGGATCGTGTCGTTCCTGATCGTGTTCGGGGGCCTGTCCTGGCTGGCGCTACCCGGCATCCGGAAGGCCCTGGTCGAGCGGACCGCGGCTATCGAGGGCGGCATTGCCAAGTCCGAGGCTGCCCAGGCCGAGGCGAACGCGTTGAAGGAGCAATACCAGGCACGGCTGGCTGAGGCTCGTACCGAGGCCGCCGCGATCCGCGCCCAGGCGCAGGCCGACAAGTCGGCGATCCTGGAGGAGGCCCGGCGCGAGGCAGCCGACGTGGCTGCCGCCGTGACCTCTCGTGCGGAGGCCCACATCGCGGCCGAGCGGGCCAGCACCGTGACCTCGCTGCGGCGAGAGGTCGGTGAGCTGGCCGTGACCCTGGCCGGCAAGGTGGTGGGAGAGACCCTCACGGACGATGACCGGGTCCGCGCCACGATCGACCGGTTCCTCGACGACCTCGAGGCGAAGGCTGCTAGCGGCGAGGCGGCCCGCTGATGTTCGGCGCCAGTCGTGAGTCGCTCAAGGCGTTGCAGTCCGCACTGCGGACCGACATCGCCGGGACCGATCTGGCCCATGTCGGCCAGGACCTTCTCGCGGTGGCGGACGTTCTGAATGTGCAGCGCTACCTGCGCCTCACGCTGGCGGACACGAGCACCCGGGCGCAGAGCCGGGCCGACATCGCCACCGAGCTGTTCGGTCCGTCCCTGTCACCGGCGGGTCTGACGACACTCCAGCAGGTCGTGGCCGCCCGCTGGTCTCACGAGCGCGACCTCGTCGACGCCCTCGACGTGCTGGGGGCCGAGGCCTCATTGCTGGCCGCGGACCGTGACGGGGAGCTCGACCGGGTGTTCGAGGAGCTGTTCCACTTCACCAGCGCCCTCGCCTCGTCCGATCCGCTCCAGCTGGCGCTGACCGATCCGGCACTGTCGGCCGAGCACAAGGCGGCCATCGTCACGGACCTGGTCGGTGCCACCGCGTCCCCGGTGACGACCTCGCTGCTCGCCCACAGCGTGGGCCATCTGCGAGGCCGGGCTCCGCTCGACGCGATCACGGCGCTGTCGGCGCTGGCCGCTGACGTACGTGGTCAGGTCGTCGCGGACGTCCGGTCACCGATCGCGCTGTCGCCGGAGCAGCGCACCCGCCTGGCTCGGGTGTTGGCCCAGATCACCGGCACCGAGGTCAGGCTCAACGTCGAGATCGCCCCCGACGTGATCGGTGGCATCGTGGTCCGTGTCGGTGACCAGGTCATCGACGGGACCGTCGCGGCCCGGTTGGAGCAGGCGCACCGAGCGGTCTCGGCCTGACAGATGCACCCCGCAGCACCCACCATGACGGCGCCGGCTACCGGCGCAACGAGGCAGA
>JBDTDW010000133.1:0-4629 GCA_039922855.1 Candidatus Nanopelagicales bacterium
TCGTCGTAGCGCAGGACATGCTCTACCCGCGCGTGCACCCCGCCCCGATGGAGACGTGCGGAACCGTCGCGTCCATGGACCCGGTCACCGGCAAGCTCACGGTCTGGTCGACGAACCAGGCACCGCATGCGCATCGCACGCTCTATGCGATCGTGGCCGGGATCCCGGAGCAGAAGATCCAGATCATCTCTCCGGACATCGGTGGTGGCTTCGGGAACAAGGTCGGCATCTATCCGGGGTACGTGCTGGCAGTCGTCGGGTCCATCGTCACCGGAAAACCGGTGAAATGGGTCGAGGACCGCTCCGAGAACCTCATGTCCACGGCGTTCGCTCGGGACTACCACATGCACGGGGAGATCGCCGCGACGAAGGACGGCAAGATCCTCGGCGTCCGCGTCGACGTCCTCGCCGACCATGGGGCGTTCAACGGGACCGCGCAGCCCACCAAGTTCCCCGCCGGGTTCTTCAGCATCTTCACCGGCAGCTACGACCTGCAGGCAGCTCACTGCAAGGTGACCGGCGTCTACACCAACAAGGCGCCTGGCGGTGTGGCGTACGCCTGCTCGTTCCGGATCACCGAAGCGGTCTACCTGGTCGAGCGGATGGTCGACCTGCTGGCAGGTGAACTGAAGATCGATCCCGCCGAGCTGAGACTGAAGAACCTGTTGCGTCCCGAGCAGTTTCCGTACACCTCCAAGACCGGCTGGGAGTATGACTCGGGTGACTATCCCCGGGCGCTGCGTAAGTCCATGGAGATGGCCGGCTACGAGCAGCTGCGACGTGAGCAGGCCGAAAAGCGGGCCCGCGGGGAGTACATGGGGATCGGCATCAGCTTCTTCACCGAAGGGGTGGGTGCTGGCCCGCGCAAGCACATGGACATCCTCGGCCTTGGCATGGCCGATGGCTCTGAGCTTCGGGTCCACCCCACCGGCAAGGCGCAGCTGCGAGTGAGCTGTCAGTCCCAGGGTCAGGGCCACGAGACGACCTTCGCCCAGATCGTGGCGCAGGAGCTCGGGATCCCGCCGGAGGATGTCGAGGTCATCCACGGCGACACCGACAACACGCCCTTCGGGTTGGGCACGTACGGGTCCCGGTCGACCCCGGTGTCCGGTGCGGCCGCCGCGGTCGTGTCACGGCGCGTCCGGGACAAGGCCAGGATCATTGCAGCGGCAGCGCTCGAGTGCTCCCCGGATGACCTGGAGTGGACGCAGGGCCGCTGGTCGGTGCGCGGAGATCCGGAGCAGGGCAAGACGATCCAGGAGATCGCGATGCTCTCGCACGGGACGCTGGAGCTGCCGGAGGGGGTCGAGGGGCACCTCGACGCGTCGGTCGTCTACAACCCTCCGAACCTGACGTACCCGTTCGGTGCATACATCTGTGTCGTCGACCTCGACGCCGGCACGGGTCAGGTGCACGTCCGGCGGTTCATCGCTGTCGACGACTGTGGACCGCGGATCAACCCGATGATCGTCGAGGGCCAGATCCATGGCGGGCTCGCCGAGGGCATCGGCATGGCGCTCATGCAGTCCATCGCGTTCGACGAGGACGGGAACTGTCTCGGCGGGTCCTTCATGGACTATCTGCTGCCCACCGCGCTCGAGTGCCCGTCGTGGGAGACCGGCGAGACCGTCACCCCGTCTCCTCACCATCCATTGGGGTGCAAGGGAGTTGGAGAGTCCGCCACCGTCGGCTCACCACCGGCCGTGGTCAACGCGGTGATGGACGCGCTGGCTCCGTTCGGGGTCAGGCACGCCGACATGCCGTTGACCCCGGCGCAGGTGTGGTTGGCGATGCAGGGGCGCCCGGCTCGCACCGACATGGCTCTGACGTGACCGACCGGGGATGACGATGGGATCGGGGCCGTGACACGGCCGGACGTGGAGGAGCGGGCGCGGGAGCTGCGGCGCCTGCGGGTGCCGTACGTCCACGCGCGCGTCGTCCTGGCCGAGGCGCCCACCTCGGCGAAGCCTGGCGATGAGGCGCTGGTTCTCGCGGACGGGACCATGGTCGGGTTCGTCGGCGGCAGTTGCGGGGAGTCGACCGTACGGTCGCAGAGCCTGGTCCTGCTGGACTCCGGGGAGTCGCTGTTGCTGCGGATCTCCCCGGTCCCGGAGGCTGATCAGGCCGGCAAGGTCACCGTGGTGAACGAGTGCCTGTCCGGAGGGACGTTCGAGGTGTTCCTGCAACCGGAGATTCCGGCTCCGGTCGTGGCAGTGGTGGGGGACTCCCCGATCGCGCGGGCCATCGCGGTCCTCGGTGCCGACCTCGGGTACGACGTCCGCGGCTACGGTGGCACCGACCTGATCGGGGTGAGCGCTGTCGTCGTCGCTTCGCACGGCCGCGATGACGAGCAGGGTCCACTCGTGGCAGCGTTGCGAGCAGGCGTCCCGTACGTCGCGCTCGTGGGGAGCCGACGTCGAGGTGCCGGCGTCGTTGCGGCCTTGGACGTCACGGCTGAGCAGCGCGCTCGGGTGAGGTCACCGGCCGGCCTTGACATCGGAGCCCGGAGCGCCGCCGAGGTCGCCCTGTCCATCCTCGCCGAGATCGTGTCGGTGCGACCGCATCCCTCCGGCCGCGTGGTGGGCTCCCACGCGGCGATGGGCCCGGAACCGACCGCCATCGATCCGGTGTGCGGAATGACGGTCGCGACGGTCGAGTCGTCGCTGCACCACGACCTGCAGCGCCACGGCGTTGACAATGAGCGATTCTGGTTCTGCGGCAACGGGTGCCTACGCGCTTTCGTCGCGGACCCTGCCGCGTACCTCACCGCCTGAACGAAACCCCTGTTGGATGATCTCCAATGGAGATCATCCAACAGAGCTCCCCTGTCGGCGGGTGAGACGGCGAGGCGAATCGTCCCGGACCGACGGTGCTGCGGGCCGGCCAGGAGCGTCTCGGCGACGGCATGCAGGCTGTCACGCGTGGCGACGAGTGCGGAGTCGTCCATGGCCACATGATGACCCCGGATCTGCGACGTCGGAGGATTTGAACGAGCAATCCGATTCTCGCCACAGGGTATGAGGCTTCAGTCCGCTGCTATGGGGTCGATTACTGCCAGAGGGACGCGAGCGCGTCCTGTCGCCGTGCAGCCGTGGAGCCGTGGATGAGCGCCGTCGAAGGCAGCGTCACCGCGCCCACAACGCTGCCCGGGACCGCGGCGCCGGAACGTGCGACGGCGCGGCCGAGAGTCGCAGGGCCGCCTCGAACCGCGGCGAGGCCTGACTCGACTGCTCGCCCCCAGCGCTCCGTCGGGGAGGGACCCACGGTGCTCTCAGCGGTCGTGGTCAAGGCCGGCTATGAACAGATCAAGGAGGGTGGGGACTCGCTGCAGTTCACCCGCCGCAACATGATCGAGACCACGGTCGTGCAGGTGGGTGTCGTTGCGTTCGCGGCTGTGGTGCTGTGGCTGTACACGACAACGGCGACGGCGCCGTCGCCCTGGGTCTTGGCGACCCTAGGGACGCAGCTCATCGTGGCTGCCGTAGCTGTGACGTTCGCCCAGCACGCGACCCGGCACCATCACACCTTCGTGCAGACCGACCGCTGGGACGGAGCCACGGCGCTGACCCAGCTCGGCCTTGTCGCGGCGGCCACGTACGTCTCAGGCGGGGTGCACAGCCCGATGTGGTTCGTCGCACTGCTGGTGTGCGCGTATCTCGCGAACGCCTGGGTCGGCCGGCGCGGCGAGGTGACAGCAGTGCTGCTGGCGCTCGCGGCCGCCGGATCGGCGTGGGTGAACGCGCAGTGGGTCGGCCCGAGCCTGCCCATGGCGGTGGCAGTGACCGTCGGACTGCCGATGTTGTACCTCGTCGTCATGGCGAACGCCCGAGGGTTGTACGGGGACTCTGAGAAGCGGGAGTGGGAGCGCGAGGTCATCCGAGCCCGCGTCAGGGACCTGACCGCCCTCCTGGAGCGCGCCGAAGCGGGCGATCTTGACGTGGCAGGTCAGCTCTCGCAGATGGTGTCCGACGAGGGCCTCGCGGACGACAACCTGTTGACGCTGACGCGGTCCTTCGATGCCACCCTGGGCTCGTTGCGCTCTCTTGTCGGGCAGGTACGTACCAGCGCGCAGCACATCACCGGCGCCACGTCGACGATGCTGACAGCGGTGCACGAACATGCGGTGGTGGCCGACCAGCAGGCGTTCGCCGCGATCGAGACGACCGCGTCCATGGAGCAGCTCGCAGCCACCGCGGGACAGATCGCACGGACGTCGGACTCGGTGGCACGAAGTGCCGCGGACGCGCTCGCGTTCGTCGACCAGGGGCGTAGCGCCGTGTCCGCGTCTGTCTCGTCGATGGTCTCGCTGTCCGCACGGGCGGACCAGATCGAGGCGCGGGCCGTCGGCCTCGGCCAGATGGGGGACCAGATCGGTCAGATCGTCCAGGTCATCGACGACCTGGCGGACCAGACGAACCTGCTGGCACTGAACGCCGCGATCGAGGCGGCACGGGCCGGTGAGCAGGGCAACGGCTTCGCTGTCGTGGCTGCGGAGGTACGCCGCCTCGCCGAGCGGTCCCGCGAGTCGGCGGGACAGATAAAGGCGATCGTCAGCAGGATCCAGTCCGAGACGGGGGCGGCGATCCGGGACTCCCGGGCCGGGTCCCAGGAGGCTGCGTCGGGCTCCGA
>JBDTDW010000134.1:0-8451 GCA_039922855.1 Candidatus Nanopelagicales bacterium
AGGCAAGGGGCAGCCGACGCCGACGGCCGCCCCTTCCAGGGCGACCGTCGGCGGGCGTGCTCGTGGCCTCAGCCAGGTCCAGTGCCACCGCTAGCCGATGGCCTTGGCCCAGTTAGCTCCCAGTTAGGTGCTCGCCGCAGTAGCCTGCGACGCGCTCATGAACACCGGGGTCCCGGTCACCGCCGGCAGCTTCGCCGCCGCGGCCGTGTCGATCGTCCCGGCCGTGGTCATGGCCGCCATCGTCACCGGCCGCGCTCCACCCACGAGCCAGAAGTTCTGGCCGACGGTGGAGAACAGGTACTCCTCCCAGAGCCGAGCAGCAGCCGGGTGCGGTGCAGCCTTGTTGATCGCAGCCGCGTAGTAGCCGCCGAGGACCGCGTTGTTGGGCACGAAGACCTTCCAGGTGGGGACGTCGGTGCCGTGCGTCGCGGACAGGTAGTCCCAGTCGAGCACGACCGGAGTTGTCCCGTTCTTGACCGTGGCAGTCGTGGCCTTGACGGGCACGAAGTTCCCGGCCTGGTTCAGCTGGTGGAAGAAGTCCACTCCCTTGCTGACGTCATCCAGCGAGCCACCGTTGGCCAGGGACGTCATCATGACACCGTTGAGTGCGGCGTTCGCGGTCGTCGGGTCTCCGTTCAGTGCCACCTTGCCCTTGAACGCCGGCTTTAGCAGGTCCTGGACCGAGGTGATGGTCGGCACCTTGGCGGAGTCGTAGCCGATGGACATGTAGCCGCCGTAGTCCTGGAACCACAGTCCGGTCGGCTCCTTCTGGCTGGTCGGGATGTCCGCCCAGGTTGCCACCTGGTAGGGCGCGAACAGGTTCGTGTTGGCCAGTGCGACCGCCATGCCGATGTCGAGCGTGTCGGGTGCCCGATCGGTGCCGGCCTGGCTCTTGACCGCGTTGACCTCGTCCTGGCTGGACCCGTTCGGGTTCGCCGAGTTGATGTGGATGCCGTACTTGGCCTCGAAGGCGGTGATGATGGCGCCGTAGTTGGCCCAGTCCGGGGGGACCGCGATGATGTTGAGCTGTCCTTCGGCCTTCGCCGCCGCGACGAGCGCGTCCATGCCTCCCATGGCGGCCGCACTCGTAGCAGTCGCAGCCCCTCCGGTGGAGCCGGTGCTCGATGGTGTGCTGCTCGGCGGCGCACAGGCCGCGAGCACCACCAGCGCTCCGGCTACCAGCCCGATCTGTGCGTATCGCAATGACGCTCTCACTGTGCTTGCCTCCTGTTGGCCACACCCGACCACTCGGGCCGTCGACTCCCCCCGGACGCCCGGCTGAGATGTCGCTTGATCTTCAGCCGCTGACCCGCGAGTGTCAAGCACCCGTGACCGGGTTGGAACCTTCGTGTCAGCCGCGTCAGGGGACATGTCGTGGTCTGTGCGTGAGCGCTTCCTGCCCGGCACGGGCAGCGCCATCGACGACACCGTCATCCGATGGCCCGGCGGGACCCGGTCGGCCGGCCGTCGGTGAAACGACACGCTGACCACTTGCCCTCCCGGTGCGGTGCCTCGACTAACCTCACGTGGGACGTGCTCCGGACACCGGTTCCGGTGTCTGCCACGTATGGCACGAGAGGTCAGGACGGGAGCCGAGTGCGGACGTTCCTGGCTCGAACCACCGCTGGCAAGCCGATCGTGCTCGTCGCCACTCTCACCGTGGCGGTCGTGGTCGGCGCGCTGTCGGTTCCAGCGGCGTCGGCGGCCACCCCGGCTCCACACACCTCTCCCGCGGCAGCCCCACCGATGGCACCCGTTGCCGACCACGGGTCCGCCGCCGCACCTGGGCAGGCCTCCGTCACCGTGCAGATGACTGCCGCACAGCCGACCGTGCTCGCCGCCCTGGCGGGGACCACGGTCCATACGCGGCAGGCGCGGCGCGCCGCCCTGCTCGGCGCAGCTCCCAGCAACGCCACTACGTCGGCCGTGGCGGAATTTCTCTCCCGGTCCGGGCTGACAATCACCGCCAGGAACGCGTTCAGCCTCACGGCCAGCGGTCCCCGGGCCCGGATCAGCGCTCTGTTCCCGGCCGCGCGGGCTGCCGGTGCCGTACGACCCCGAACCGCGGCGACAGCGCTCACCTCGCCACTGGTGATTCCTGCCGGGCTGACCGGGCTGGCGTCCTCCATCGTCGGTGGCACTGACACCCGGCGCGTCGCCTATCCGCGGTACGTCCGTGCCGCACCGGCCGCCGCGCCGTCCTTCGCCGCGGCGCCGATCACAGGCCTCAGCGCCCGCACCCTGTACGGCATTCCTACCGCCGCCACCACGGCACCGGGACAAGGGATCACCGTGGCCACCATCCAGTTCTCGGGCTGGAACTCCTCAGACCTCACGGCGTTCGCGACGGACCTCGGCGTCCCGGACCCGGTCCACTCCGGTCAGTACCGGGCGGTCTCCGTCGACGGGGCGAGCCCGACGACACCCGACGGCACCGGAGGGGACGTGGAGGTCGCGCTGGACCAAGAGGCGTTGCTGACCACGGCGCCGCGAGCTAACCAGGTCGCCTACGTGGCGCCCAACACCACTCAGGGCTTCGTCGACGCCTTCAACGCGGTCGCCGCCGATGCACTGGCCGGCCCCGGCGGGCACAGATACACAGCGCTGTCAGTGTCTTGGGGCCAGTGCGAAGCGGGGTGGTCGCCGGCAGACATCAACGCCATGCACGCCGCGATCCAGAACGTCGTCGCAGCCGGTGTCACCGTCTTCGCAGCATCGGGTGACTCCGGAGCCTATGACTGCTCCACCCAGACCGCGCCCAATGACACGCTGGCAGTGGACTATCCGGCCAGCGACCCGAACGTCATCGCTGTGGGTGGCCTGACCACCGACCCGGTCGCCAGGGCCGAGAAGACCTGGTGGCAACCCTCCGGCGGCGTGATACCGGGCTTTCTCGGCGCCGGTGGCGGGGGCGGCCTGTCTGCATTCTGGCCGAAGCCGGCCTGGCAGGGAGGTAGGCAATCCGGCTCCACCGCTCGCCTGGTCCCGGACATCTCGCTGGACGCGGACCCGAGCTCCGGGCTGTGGATCAGATACCTGGGCAACCAACACCTCGTCGGTGGTACGTCCCTCGCTGCACCACTCGCAGCGGCCACGCTGACCGACCTGCAGATCGCCGACGGCGCTGCCAGCACCTACGGACTCGGGAACATCTCCGCCTCCCTCTACGCCGCACCCTCGACGTCGTTTCGTGACACCACCAGCGGGACCAACGGGTATTACCTGGCCGCGGCCGGATATGACCTCGCCACCGGTCTCGGCGCCCCGCTGTGGTCCCGGCTCAGGACCGCGATCGAGATCGGCCCGGGGGCCAGTTCCGGCTACACGCCGACCGATCCGTGCCGGCTGTTCGACACCCGTACCGGGTCGGGCAGCTGCCCCGACGGCCCGACAGTTGGCGCCGGCCCACTGGGCGCCGGACAAGCCCTGCTGGTCCAGGTCGCCGGGACCTCCGGGGTCCCGACGAACGCCACCGCCGTCGTGCTCAACCTGACCGCGGTCGGTGCGACCGCCCCGACGTACGTCACCGCGTGGCCGACCGGGACCGCGCGGTCAGCGGTGTCAACCCTGAACCCCAACAGCAGCGGCGCTGTCCCGAACCTGGCCATCGTCCGCGTCGGGGCGGGCGGCAGCGTCAGCTTCTACAACGCGTCCGGCAACATACAGCTGGTCGTTGACCTCGTCGGCTACTTCGCGCCTGGCACGGGGGCGAAGTATGCAACTACTGGGCCCTGCCGCGCCTTCGACACCCGCTCGGGACTGGGCACCTGCCCCGGCGCTGCCGGGGTCGACAAGGCCCCGCTCGGGACCGGGCAAACCCTGCGGCTCAAGGTATCCGCCGTGGCCGGAATCCCGGCTGATGCCACTGCGGTCGTCCTGAACCTCACCGCTGTCGGTGCCACCGCTACCTCGTATCTCACGGCGTGGGCCGACGGGACGACCCGACCTGACGTCTCCAACCTGAACCCGTCCCAGAACCAGGGCCCCAGCCCGAACCTCGCCGTCGTCCCCATCGGCGCCAACGGGTACATAGACCTCTACAACGCCACCGGAAGCGTCGACCTCGTCGCTGACGTTGTGGGCTACTTCTCACCCACCGCCCACTCGGCCTACGCCACGACCGGACCGTGCCGCGTCTTCGACACTCGCTCGGGACCGGGCACCTGCCCCGGCGCTTTCTCGATCGCCAAGGCTCCGCTCGGACCCGGAAAGACCTTGCGGATCAAGGTATCCGCCGTAGCAGGCATCCCCGCCAAGGTAACCGCGGTGGTCCTGAACCTCACCGCCGTCGGCGCCACCGCCACCACCTACCTCACCGCGTGGGCCGACGGGACTACCCGACCTGTCGTCTCCAACCTGAACCCGGGCCAGAACAAGGGCCCGAGCCCGAACCTTGCCGTCGTACCCGTCGGCGCCAACGGGTACATCGACCTCTACAACGCCACCGGCAGCGTCAACCTCATCGCTGACGTCGCCGGCTACTTCGCACCGAGCTGACCGGCCGGCGGCAGACCCTGCGCCGGCGCCCGCCCCGCAGACTCACCGAGGGCCGCCCAGGGGACCAAGGACTGCGAGCTGTCCCGACCGTCTGGGCACGAGGACCGGAAGTCGCACCAGGAGCAGGCCGCCGACGGGCGCGGCGCGAATACTGCGTCGATCGCGTCCACGGCATCCAGGTCACCCGCCTTCGCGTCCTCCGCCTTGCTCCGCAACGACTCGTGCCACAGGGCCTGCGCATCCGACGCCTCGTCACCGATCTCGTCGGCCCGCGCCAGCTGGCGGGCCAACGAGGCCTCGGTGTGCTCGAACACAACCACCGTGTTCGTCGGTACGTGGTGCAGCTCCACGCGCCGGGAGCGCTGATGCAGGGTCCGGCGGGCACCGGCTACGTAGACCGCGAGGGCCAAGGAGCTGCGGGCGTCCTCGACGGTGCTGGTTCGCCGGCCGGTCTTGTAGTCCACGATGACCAGCTCACGCCCGCCGTCGCCGCCGACCCGGTCGTCGATGCGATCGACCCGGCCACTGAGCGCCAACCGGGACGTCGTCGCTGCCACCGTCCGCTCGACCCCGACGGGCTCCTCACGGGGGTCGAGTCCCTCGACGTACTTCCCGGCCGCAGCCGCCATGACTTCCCGCCACTGCCCGGACTGGGCCTCGTCACGGAACCCGTCGGTGAGCCAGCGCCGGCGTACGAGTGCCACCGCGGTGTCCGGTGTGCGTTCCGCCAGCGGCTCGTTCCACCAGTCCCGCAAGGCGTTGTGGGCTGCTGCGCCCATCGAGCTGTGCGCCCACGGCGCACCCTTGGGTCGCGGGTCGAGGTACGTGAACCGGTAGCGACGCGGGCAGTCGACCCAGGTGGTCAGCCGGGTCGGGGTCGCGGCGAAGAGCCGCCGCGGCATCCCGTCCAGCACCTGGGCTTCCGCCATGACCACAGGGTAGGGGGTCAGGATCGTGGGCTCAGCCCGCGGGCGGCCCGTCATCGCCGGCCGTCGCGGCGTCCACCGGTGGCGTGGCGGTCGGCAGCGGAGGCGGCCACCCCCCGAGGCCGAGGAGCTGGCGCGCCTTGCCGATGAACTCCTGCTCGCACAGGACGTCGTACCGAGTCGCCTGCAGCTGCTGACGGGACACGAAATCACGCCGGCCACGGGTGAAGGCGTACGAGATCAGGCCGAACACGATCCCGAACGCCGCGCCGTAGATGAGCCCGAGCAGGACGAGCCCGGTGCCGTTCTTGCTGTTGGTGACCACGAACAGCGAAACGAATAGCCCGATCAGCAGTCCGAACCAGGCCCCGGTGAACAGTCCGGACGCGGCCGCCCGACCCCAGGACAGCCGCCCCATGACCGCCTCGACGATCCGCAGGTCGACACCGACGATCGCGACGTTCTGAACCGGGAACCCCTTGTCCGACAATGTGTCGACGGCCTTCTGCGCCGCGAGGTAGTCGTCGAACGAAGCGAGCACCGGCCGTTTGGTCACATCAGGGCCCATCGGCCGGCGTCCCAGGGCTCCACTCATCCATCCACCCTACGGGGACGGGAGCCAACGCCGCTGCGAGGACGACTCAGCGGGGCGGGTAGTCCTCCAGCAGGCGCCGTCCGATGATCATGCGTTGGATGTCCGCTGTGCCCTCACCGATCAGCAGCATCGGGGCCTCACGGTAGAGGCGCTCGATCTCGTACTCCTTGGCGTAGCCGTAGCCACCGTGGATCCGGAAGGAGTCTTCGACCACCTCCTTGCAGTACTCCGAGGCCAGGTACTTCGCCATCCCGGCCTGCATGTCACCGCGGTCACCGGCATCCTTCTGGCGCGCGGCGCGCACCATCATCTGGTGCGCCGCCTCGACCTTGACCGCCATGTCGGCGAGCCGGAACTGAACAGCCTGGTGCTCGGAGATCGCCTTGCCGAAGGTCTGGCGATGCTGGGCGTAGTCGATACCGAGCTCGAACGCCCGCAGCGCCAGCCCGCAGGCACGGGCCGCCACGTTCACCCGGCCCACCTCGACGCCATCCATCATCTGGTAGAACCCGCGGCCGGGTTCGCCACCGAGCACCCGGTCGGCCGGCAGGCGCAGCCCGTCCATGAGCAGCTCGGTGGTGTCGACGCCCTTGTAGCCCATCTTCTCGATCTTGCCCGGGATGGTGAGCCCGGCCCGCACCTCGCCGAAGCCTGCGGTCTTCTCCACCAGGAACGTCGTCATCTTCTTGTAGACGCTGCCGGCGTCGGGGATCTCCTCGTCGGTGCGCACCAGCACCGCCACCAGGGTCGACGAACCACCGTTGGTGAGCCACATCTTCTGGCCCGACAGCACGAACTCGCCGGTGGCGGGGTCGCGTACCGCCTTCGAACGGATGGCCGACACGTCCGAGCCACAGTGCGGTTCGGACATCGAGAATGCGCCCCGCACCTCACCGGTGGCCATCCGCGGCAGGAAGTACGCCTTCTGCTCGTCGGTCCCGTGCTGCATGAGCAGGTACGCCACGATGAAGTGGGTGTTCACGATGCCGCTGACGCTCATCCAGCCGCGAGCGATCTCCTCGACGCAGAGGGCATAGGTCAGCAGCGACTCCCCGAGGCCGCCGTACTCCTCGGGGATCATCAGGCCGAAGATCCCCATGGCCTTCATGCCGTCGACGATGTCGGCGGGGTACTCGTCCGCGTGCTCGAGCGCCTGGGCGTTGGGGATGATCTCCTTCTCCACGAAGTCGTGGACCGCGGCCAGAATCTCGCCCTGAACCTCGGTCAGCCCCTCGGTCTGCGCCAGCCGCGCCATCGATCGGTCCTCTCGTATGGGTCAGGCGCCGTGCGGCGCGATCGTGATGGTGCGGGTGGCGGAGTAGAAGTCCAGAGCAGCCAGGCCCTGCTCGCGACCGCCGATGCTGCTCGCCTTCTCGCCACCGAACGGGGCGTAGAAGTCCACGCCCGTCGTCGGGGCGTTCACCTTCACCAACCCGGAGTGCACCTGCCGCGACACGGCCAGCACCGAGTCGAGGTCACGTCCGTGGACGCTCGTCACGAGCCCGTACGGGGTCGCGTCGGCCATCGCCACCGCCTCGTCGACGTTGCGTGCCTGCTGCACGACGACCAGCGGCCCGAAGGTCTCAACGGACAGCAGATCGTGCCCGTCAGGCACCTCGCTGACCACGGCCGGGGTCACGAAGTTGCCGTCGCCGTCGACGGCGACGCCGCCGGTGAGCAGCCGGCCCCCGGAGGCTGCAGCTGCCACGACCCGGGTCAGGGCCGCCGACGTGATCACCGGACCCACGACTGCGGCCTCCTCTGCCGGGTCGACCGGGGCCAGGCCCGACACGGCCGAGACCAGCGCGGCGAGGAACTGCGGCTGATCGCCCACCACGACGACGCGGCGGGTCGCCGTGCACTTCTGCCCCGCGTAGCCCATCCCGGCACCGGCGATCATCTGCGCGGTGGCGGCAGCGTCGGCGTCCGGGAGGACGATCGCGGCGTTGTGGCCACCCATCTCGCACTGAACCGGAATCCCTCGGCGGGCTGTTGCGACGGCGACCTGCGAGCCGACGGCCGAGGACCCGGTGAAAGACACGACGTCGGCCGCATCGACCAGGGCTTGCCCAGTCAACGCACCCCCGGCCACCACGACGAACAGGTCCGCGGGCAGGTGCGCTGACAACAGCTCGGCGAGGAAGGCTGCGCAGCCCACCGCGTCGGGGGATGGCTTGAGCAGCACAGCATTTCCGGCGACGAGCGCCGGGGCCGCCTTCCACAACGGGATGGCGAGCGGGAAGTTCCACGGGGTGATCAGGCCCGCCACCCCGTGCGGGCGGCGCTCGGTGAACAGCAACCCGGCGCCGAGCGACGGCGCGAATGTCTGGCCCAGTGGCGCGTACGCGGCCTGCGCGTAGTAGTCCAGGATCGCCACCGACCGCGTGACCTCGCCCCGGGCCTCCCCGGCCGGCTTTCCGACCTCCCGGACGA
>JBDTDW010000135.1:0-5879 GCA_039922855.1 Candidatus Nanopelagicales bacterium
CTGTTCTCCCAGGCGCTGGCGCGACACGCGCCCCAGATCCCCGTGGTCGAGGTGTCCCGCACCGACACTGGTGCCATGGACGACGTTGTCGCGGCTGCCGCCCGCCTGGCCTCGCCGGGGGACACCGTCCTGCTCGCACCGGCCTGTGCCTCCTGGGACATGTTCACCGACTACGGACAGCGCGGTGACATGTTCGTGGCTGCTGTCGCGGCACTGCCCGGGGATCGCGCGTGACCGCAACGTCCCCGGGGGCCCGGCCGGAGCCCAGCGCGCGGCCCGGCCCGAAGCCGCCGATCACCGCGGCGGCGTCCACCACCACCGCGACCGCGGCCACCACGAGAAGATCCACGACGCGGCAGCCCGTCGGCGCGCTGCACTCGCTCACCACGTACCACGTGCTGCTCGGCGCCACGCTGCTGCTGCTCGTCCTGGGCCTGGCGATGGTGCTCTCGTCCTCGACCATCGTGAGCTACCAGACGTTCGGCTCCCCGTACACGCTCTTCCTGCGCCAGCTGATGTACGCCATCGTGGGCGTCATCGCCCTGGTGGTCGCATCACGCCTGCCGCTGACGTTCTTCCGGCGGGCTGCTTATCCCTCACTGGTCCTGGCACTGGGACTGCTGGCCCTGGTGCTGGTCATCGGCCACAGCGTTGCCGGGCAACGCAACTGGATCGAGCTCGGTGGCCCGTTCCGTCTGCAGCCCAGTGAGATTGCCAAGCTCGCGTTGGTGCTGTGGTGCGCGGACCTGCTCGCCCGCAAGCAACCGTTGCTGGACCAGTGGAAGCACCTGCTCATCCCGTTGCTGCCGGTGAGTGGGGTGATCATCGGCCTGATCCTGCTCGAAGGTGACGCCGGCACGGTTTTCGTGATGGTGCCCATGATCGCGGTCGCCCTGCTCGTCGCTGGGGCGCCGATGCGGCTGTTCGCCCTCGGAGGCCTGGTCGTGGGGGCGATGGTGGCGCTGCTCAGCATGGGGCACTCCTACCGGCTCGACCGCTTCAAGGGCTGGCTGCACCCGGAGGCGGACCCGTCCTTCCTGGGCTGGCAGGTCCTGCACGGCAAGAGCGCGCTCGGTGGCGGCGGCTGGTTCGGGGTCGGGCTGGGCGCGAGCCGGGAGAAGTGGGGGTGGCTGCCGGCGGCGAACACCGACTTCATCTTCGCCGTCGTGGGAGAGGAGCTCGGTGTCATCGGTTCGCTTCTGGTCGTGGGGCTCTTCGCCGCGATAGCGGTATCCGGGCTACGGCTGGCGCTGACGGCCAGAGATCGCTTCGTGCGTATCGCCTCGGCCATGACAGTTGCCTGGCTCATGACGCAGACACTGCTCAACCTCGGTGCCGTGCTCCAGCTACTGCCGATCACCGGTCTGCCACTGCCCCTGGTCTCGTACGGCGGGTCGTCGCTGTTACCCACGTTGATGGGGCTGGGGATGCTGCTGTCCTTCGCCCGGCACGAGCACCGAGGCGAGCGGGCGCGCGGCGCGGCGTCGTCGGTCGACCTGCGGACCGGATGAGCACGATGCACGTCGTCCTGGCCGGTGGCGGGACGGCCGGGCACATCGAGCCGGCGCTCAACCTCGCGGACGCGTTGCTGGAGCGTCGGCCCGACGCCGTCATCACGGCACTCGGCACGTCCGGTGGCCTGGAGACCCGACTGGTACCGCAACGCGGGTTCACGCTCGAGCTCATCCCCGCGGTTCCATTGCCGCGCAAGCCGACCGTGGACCTCGCGACGCTGCCGTTCCGGCTGCGCACAGCGATCCGCGAGGTCCGGGCGATCCTGCATCGCACCGAGGCCGACGTGCTCGTCGGGTTCGGCGGCTACGTCGCGATGCCGGCTTACCTCGGGGCCCGGCACCGGGTGCCGATCGTCGTGCATGAGGCGAACGCCCGGCCGGGGCTGGCGAACCGGATCGGTGCCCGGTTCACGCCGTACATCGCCGAGACCGTGGCCGGCAGCCTGCCGAGGGCCCGGCTGGTGGGGATCCCGCTGCGCCGGGGGATCGCGTCGCTGCAGCGGGCGGAGCTGCGCGAGGAGGCGGCCGCGTACTTCGGCCTTGATCCCACTCGGCCCACGCTGCTGGTGTCCGGGGGATCGCAGGGTGCCCGACGTCTCAACGACGCCGTTGCCGGTGCCGTACCGCGACTGCAGCGCGCCGGCGTCCAGACCCTGCACGTCGTCGGCCCCCGCAACGCCGACCAGCTCCATGACCGCGAGCCCGGCTACCGCACGGTTCCGTTCGTGGAGCGCATGGACCTGGCGTACGCCGTCGCGGACCTGGCTCTGTGCCGGGCGGGCGCAATGACCTGCGCCGAGCTGGCCGCTGTTGGGCTGCCGGCGATCTACGTTCCCCTGCCGATCGGCAACGGTGAGCAGCGGCTCAACGCGCTGCCGGTCGTGCAGGCGGGCGGGGGCGTGCTCGTCCCCGACGCCGAGCTCACCGCGGACCGGGTGGTGTCAGAGGTGGTGTCCTGGATCACGGATGCGGATGGGCTGCGCGCCGCCGGGCGGGCCGCACGGCAGCATGGGGCAACAGATGGCGCCCGGCTGCTCGTCGACATGGTCCTCGAGGCGGCTGCACGTGGCGTCGACCGGGCCGACACGTCGTCCGGAGGTATCTCATGAGCACCCCAGCCGGCGTGGCGTCGCACCTTGTGGCCGAGCTCGGACCGGTGCACGTCGTCGGTGTGGGCGGGGCAGGCATGTCCGGCATCGCGCGCATCCTGCTGGCCATGGGGGTGCCGGTCTCCGGCAGCGACGCCAAGGACTCCCGGCGCCTGACCGCGCTGCGTGCGTTGGGGGCCGACGTCTACGTCGGGCACGACGCTGACCGGCTGGGGGACGCCCGGACAGTCGTGGCCTCCACCGCGATCAAGGCCGACAACGTCGAGCTGGTGGAGGCGGGCCGCCGTGGCCTGCGTGTGCTCGGTCGGGCCGAGGCGCTGGCGGCCCTGATGACCGGGCACCGCGGGGTCGCGGTGAGCGGCACCCACGGCAAGACGACGACGACCTCGATGCTGACCGTCGCACTGCAGCACTGCGGCGCCGATCCGTCCTTCGCGATCGGCAGCGAGCTCAACGAGTCGGGCTCGAACGCCCACCTCGGCACGGGCGAGGATTTCGTGGCGGAGGCCGACGAGAGCGACGGCGCCTTTCTTGTCCTGCCTGCGCACGCCGGCATCGTGACCAACGTCGAGGCGGACCACCTCGACTACTGGGGCACGTTCGAGGCGATCGAGGCCGCGTTCGTGTCCTTCGCGACCGGCATCGCCGCGCGTGGCGGCTTCGTCGTCGCGTGCCTGGACGATCCGGGAGCGGCCCAGCTGGTCGAGAGCGTTCGCGCCGAGGGGGTCGACACACGCAGCTACGGCCGGTCGGTCGAAGCGGACTATCGCGTGCAGCTGCTCGGTTCCGGGCCGTTGGGACGACGCTTCGATGTCATCGAGCGCGGGGTACGCCTCGGGGTGATCGAGCTGTCCGTCCCCGGGGCCCACAACGTCCTCAACGCGACTGCCGCTCTCGCGACCGGGATCGGGCTGGGATACCCGGCGTCGGACCTGCGCGCCGGGCTGGCGGCGTTCAGCGGGTCACGCCGTCGTTTCGACTTCCGCGGGACCGCTGACGGGATCCGCGTCTATGACGACTACGCGCACCACCCGACCGAGATCGACGCGACGCTGCGGGCGATGCGCGAGCTCGTCGGCTCGGGGCGCCTGGTCGTGGCCTTCCAGGCCCACCACTACTACCGGACGGCGCTGTTCCTGCGCGAGTTCGGCGCTGCGCTCGGCCTGGCCGATGAAGTGGTGGTGCTGGAGGTGTTCGCCCCGGGGGAGGACCCGATACCGGGTGCCTCCGGAATGTCCATGGCGGCCAACGTTCCGCTGCCGGAGGCACAAGTGGTGTTCGAGCCGTCGTGGAGCCGGGTCGCCCACCATCTCGCCGAGCGAGCCCGCCCCGGCGACATCGTGATGACCCTGGGCGCCGGTGACATCTCGATGATCGGGCCCGAGGTGCTGGAGCTGTTGCGGGCACGCGAGCGGTCCGGACCGGTGGTGCCATGACGCTCGTGCAGTCCCGTACCGAGGTCGGTGTCCCGGACCGGAGCCCGAAGCGGTGGCTCTGGGCCTGGGCGCTGCTCGCGGTCTTAGTGGTGGTGTTGGCGGCCTGGGTCGTGGGCTGGTCGCCAATGCTGTCGGTGCGCGAAGTACGGGTCCTGGGCGTGGACCCCACCGTCGCTACGGAGGTCCGACAGGTTGCCGCAGTCAGCCTCGGGACCCCGCTGGCGCAGGTGTCGGCCGCCGATGTCACGGCACGGGTCGAGACGATCCCGACGGTGGCCTCGGTCGAGATACGACGCGGCTGGCCGAACGTGCTGGTCATCGTGATCACCGAACGGGTGGCCGTGGCCGTGGTGGCCGACGGCGCCGCTTTCACCCTGGTGGAACCCGACGCTGCGACGTACTCCTTCACCGCGACCCGCCCGCCCGGCCTGCCGCTTCTCACCGCGCCTGACGGACCGGTGCGGATGGCCGCGCTCGCGGTCCTGACCACGTTGCCGTCCCCGCTGCGCTCCCAGGTCGTGGGGGTACGGGCCGGCACCGCGAACGACGTGGTCCTGACGCTGCGCTCCGGCACCCAGGTGAGGTGGGGCGGGACCGACCAGGGCGCTCGCAAGGCGCAGATCGTGACGGCGCTACTGGCGCGACGCCCGGCACTCATCGACGTCACCGCCCCGGAGCTGCCCACCACGAGCGGCACGTTGAAGCCCTGACGTGCGGTCCCGGATCGCTGCCGGTGCCGTACCAAGGCCTCGAGCTTGGTCGAACCGCGTGCCGCAGATCGAGTGGGACCGTTGCAGCGCAACGAGATCGAGCCGACTGTCCGAGGGTCCGGATCGCTTCACCACGCGGCGTGCGGTTCCAACAGCGAGGCGCAATCCGGTCGCGGGCTTGCTCGCGGGGGACCGGTAGGCATAGGTTCCACCGAAACCCTAGGTTGACATAACTCTTGACCTCTACCAGAGGCTGAGAGTTGTCGCGCGGGGACGAACGAGAGGATCGGGCACGTGGCAGCTCCGCAGAACTACCTGGCGGTCATCAAGGTCGTGGGCATCGGCGGCGGTGGGGTCAATGCCGTGAACCGCATGATCGAGGTCGGCCTCAAGGGTGTCGAGTTCATCGCGGTCAACACGGACGCACAAGCGCTGCTCATGAGCGACGCCGACGTCAAGCTGGACATCGGGCGCGAGCTGACCCGCGGTCTCGGGGCGGGAGCTGACCCGGAGGTGGGCCGTCGTGCTGCGGAGGACCACTCCGACGACATCGAGGAGGTCCTCAAGGGTGCCGACATGGTGTTCGTCACGGCCGGGGAGGGCGGTGGCACCGGGACCGGTGGCGCTCCCGTCGTGGCGAAGATTGCCCGGAGCCTGGGGGCGCTGACGATCGGGGTCGTGACGCGGCCGTTCGGCTTCGAGGGTCGTCGTCGCAGCGGCCAGGCCGAGAACGGCATCGACTCGCTGCGGGCCGAGGTCGACACACTCATCGTCATCCCCAACGACCGGCTGCTCTCGCTCACCGACCGCACGATCTCCATGCTCGACGCGTTCCGGCAGGCCGACCAGGTGCTGCTGCAGGGTGTCAGCGGGATCACCGACCTGATCACGACCCCCGGGCTGATCAACCTCGACTTCGCCGACGTCAAGTCCGTGATGTCCAACGCCGGCTCCGCGCTGATGGGGATCGGCTCGGCCCGCGGCGAGGACCGCGCGGTCCAGGCGGCCGAGCTCGCGATCTCGTCCCCTCTGCTCGAGGCGAGCATCGATGGTGCGCACGGCGTGCTGCTCTCGATCCAGGGTGGCTCCGACCTTGGTCTGTTTGAGATC
>JBDTDW010000136.1:0-11115 GCA_039922855.1 Candidatus Nanopelagicales bacterium
TTCGTCTTCTCGCGCCGGCACCGCTTGCAGTCCGGACCTGTGTATCTGGCCATGTTGTGTCAGTCTCTCTCTACGTCAGACTCGGCGGCGCTTCGGCGGACGGCAGCCGTTGTGCGGGCTCGGAGTGACGTCCTGGATGGTGCCGACCTCCAGGCCGGCCGCCTGCAGCGACCGGATAGCGGTCTCTCGCCCGGACCCTGGGCCCTTGACGAAGACGTCGACCTTCTTCATGCCGTGCTCCATCGCACGACGGGCGGCGGCCTCGGCAGCGAGCTGGGCGGCGAAGGGAGTCGACTTGCGGCTGCCCTTGAAGCCCACCTGACCGGAGGACGCCCAGGCGATGACGGCGCCGGTGGGGTCGGTGATCGAGACGATGGTGTTGTTGAACGTGCTCTTGATGTGCGCGTGGCCGTGGGCCACGTTCTTCTTCTCCTTGCGGCGCACCTTGGTCTTGGCGGCGCCCGCAGCCTGACGGCTCTTGGGAGGCATTCGGATCCTTGTCTGTCTGCGAGGTGGTCAGCCGGGCCGCCGGCCGCGCTCAGGAGCACGCAGCGGTAGCCGGCCGGGGGACTACTTCTTGACCTTCTTCTTGCCTGCGACGGTCTTCTTCGGACCCTTGCGCGTACGCGCATTGGTGTGGGTCCGTTGACCGCGGACCGGCAGACCACGACGGTGACGGATGCCCTGGTAGCAGCCGATCTCCACCTTGCGGCGGATGTCGGCGGCCACCTCACGGCGGAGGTCACCTTCGATCTTGTAGCTGGCCTCGATGTAGTCACGCAGCTTGACGAGATCCTCGTCCGTCAGGTCCTTGACGCGAACATCGCCGGAGACCTCGGTCTGCTGCAGGATCTGCAGAGCCCGGGTCTTGCCGATGCCGAAGATGTACGTGAGCGCAACCTCGAGCCGCTTGTCGCGGGGGAGGTCGACGCCGACGAGACGTGCCATGGGCGGTGCTCTTCTCTGTCGTTGCGGAGGTCTGGCGGCGGCGCCGGTCCCACCCGCCCAGGGTGGGTCCCCGGCCTCCGGGCCGGGGGTGGCGTCCCGCGCGCCGGCACGTGGTGCGACGCGGGGGTCGGGCTCCGTCACTTGCGGTGATGCGGTGGTGCAGTCGTGCTGCTTCGTTCGACAGGAAGTCGTACGACCAGGGGGGTCCTTGCGTCAGCCCTGCCGCTGCTTGTGGCGGGGGTTGTCGCAGATCACCATGACCACGCCGT
Organism: Candidatus Nanopelagicales bacterium; assembly: GCA_039922855.1. Lineage (GTDB taxonomy): Bacteria > Actinomycetota > Actinomycetes > S36-B12 > CAIYMF01 > JAFIHG01. Next base: position 1,218 of record JBDTDW010000136.1, read on the forward strand.
GACGGCGGATCACCTTGCACTTGTCGCAGATCTTCTTGACGCTCGGATTGACCTTCACTGATCTCTCCCGGGCTGTGGCCGCGAGGGCCGGTGACGTGTAACGACGATCTTGTTCATTTGTAGCGCTTGCTTATTTGTAGCGGTAAACGATGCGGCCCCGGGTGAGGTCGTAGGGCGAGAGCTCCACGACGACCCGGTCATCGGGCAGGATCCGGATGTAGTGCATCCGCATCTTCCCGCTGATGTGCGCCAGTACCTTGTGCCCGTTGTCGAGCTCCACCCGGAACATGGCGTTCGGGAGAGACTCGGTGATCGTGCCTTCGAGCTCGATGGCACCGTCTTTCTTGGGCATGAAATGCGCACTTCGTTTCGTCGCGTCGGCTACCGTCTCGGTCCATCGGGCAGCACGCGCCAGCCCGACATGCGGACGTGCGCGGATGCAGCTCGATGAGCCGACTGCCGATCCTACGACAGCCCCCGCCCCCGACGTTAATCGGGTGATCTTGCCCACCCTCAAGATCTTCCCTTTGGGACGATCAAGGCAGCTCAACTGCCAAGATCTTCCCTAAGGGAAGATCTTGAGAGTGGCTGGTCAGGTGTTGAAGCGGCTCTGGGTACGGTCCAGTCCGTCCTGGAGCAGCGCCTCGACCGCATCCGCGGCGGTGGCCACCAGCAGCGGGGCCTCCGCTCGCTCGGTAGCGCCGAAGGGGCGCAGCACGAAGTCGGCGGGATCCTGCCGGCCGGGCGGGCGGCCGATCCCGATCCGGACCCGGTAGAACTCCCCGCTGCCCACCGAACGGCGGATCGACTTCAGTCCGTTGTGGCCGTTGTCGCCACCGCCGAGCTTGAGCCGCAGCGTCCCGAAGGCGATGTCCAGCTCGTCGTGCAGCACCACCAGCGCCTCGATCGGGACCTTGTAGAACGACAGCAGTGCCGCGACCGGGCCGCCGGACTCGTTCATGTACGAGCGCGGGCGGGCCAGCACCACGCGGTGCCCGGCCAGGTGACCCTCGGCGACGTCGCTGCGGCTGCGCCGGTGCAGCGCGAGCCGGCGCCCGAGCCGATCCGCCAGCACGTCGAGCGCCATCGCCCCGACGTTGTGGCGGGTGGCGGCGTACTCCGGCCCCGGGTTGCCCAGTCCGACGACGAGCCAGGGCGAGGTGTCCGTCACGGCGTGATCCTGTCAGGGTCGTCGCTGGCAACCTCGCGCCGGCGCCGAGGCGCTCACCACGATGCGGCGCGCCGAGCTCAGGAGTCGGACTCGGGGGTCTCGGCCTCGCCGGCCGGAGCCTCGTCCTCCAGCGGCATGTCGCCCTTCGGGGCCTCCTGGTGCAGTGCGGCCTCGGCGAGCTCGGCCTCGATGACCAGGCCCCCCTGGATCCGGGCAGTCTGCTCGGCCTTGTCTATGACGACCAGGTCGATGTGCTCGACGATCCGCCGGACCGGGTCGCGCTGGACGTCGCGGGGAGCCACGATCGTCGTGGTGCCTTCGAAGCTCACGTCCAGGACCAGGCCGGGTTTGCGCAGCGCGAGGTTCAGCTCGTGGGCCGGCAGGGCGACGTGCTTGAGCTCGGCGCCCTTGCCGTAGATGACGGCTGGGACCTGACCGGAGCGACGCAGCCGACGCGCCGCGCCCTTGCCGAAGTCGGACCGGGGGACGGCGGTGATGGCGATCTCGGGCATCGCAGGCTCCTCGTGTTACATCTGGCCCCACCGGTCGGGTGGGAGATCGGCGCCCGGCGCGTGAGGGCGGGGCGCACGGGGATCCGCGCTGCCACGTCGATCACGATGCCCCGTACGGACTCGACCGGGGCTCCTCGCCGGGAGCCCGCCGAGTGTATGCGGCCGATCGGTCCACGCCCAAACGACATGCACCCACGCAGGTCTAGAGGATCGAGTCGCCCTCGAACATGGACGTGACGGAGCCGTCCTCGAACACCTGCCCGATCGCACGGGCGATCAGGGGCGCGATCGGCAGCACGGTGAGCTTGTCGAAGCGGCGCTCGGACGGGATCGGGAGCGTGTCGGTGACGACGACCTCACGAACCTGGGAGTTCTTGAAGCGCTCCACGGCCTGACCGGAGAGGATCCCGTGCGTCGCCGCGACGATGACGTCCGCAGCCCCCTTCTCGAACAGCACCTCGGCAGCCTTCACGATCGTGCCCCCCGTGTCGATCATGTCATCGATCACGACGCAGATGCGGCCCTCGACCTCGCCGACGACCTCCAGCACCTTGGCCTCGTTCGGTACATCGGGGTCTCGCCGCTTGTGGATGATCGCCAGCGGGGATCCGAGCATGTCCGTCCAACGCTCCGCGACGCGCACCCGACCGGCGTCGGGGGACACCACGGTGATGCTGCTGCGGTCGGCCACACTCCTCGCGACGTGCCGGATGAGCAATGGGGTCGCGAAGAGGTGGTCCACCGGCCCGTCGAAGAACCCCTGGATCTGGCTGGTGTGCAGGTCGACCGTCATGAGTCGGTCCGCGCCCGCGGTACGGAACAGGTCCGAGATCAGCCGGGCCGAGATCGGTTCGCGCCCGCGGTGCTTCTTGTCCTGGCGGGCGTAGCCGTAGAACGGCAGCACGACCGTGATCCGCTTGGCCGAGGCCCGTTTCAGGGCGTCGACCATGAGCAGCTGCTCCATGATCCACTTGTTGATCGGCTGGGTGTGGCTCTGCAGCACGAACGCGTCGCAGCCGCGCACCGACTCCTCGAACCGGACGAAGATCTCGCCGTTGGCGAAGTCGTACGCCAACGTGGGGACGAGCTCGACTCCCAGCTCGGCGGCCACCGCATCCGACAGCTCGGGATGGGAACGGCCCCCGATCAGGATGAGCCGCTTCTGGGTGGTCATCTTGAAACCAGTCACTCGTGCTGCTCCCCGGACGGGTCGGTACCGGCGCCCGGTGGGGCGTCGGGGCCTGCATGGCGGGCATGGGCCGCGGCCTGGGCGGAGGGTGTTCCGGCGCGTTTGCGCTCCACCCAACCCTCGACGTTGCGCTGCCGCATCCGACCGACGGCCATGGCGCCGGCGGGTACGTCGTCCGTGATGACCGAGCCGGCGGCGGTGTAAGCGCCGTCCCCGATCCGCAGCGGGCCGACCAGCATCGAGTCGCTGCCGATCCGTACGTGGTCGCCGACCACCGTGTGGTGCTTGTGCACGCCGTCGTAGTTGACGAAGACCGTCGCCGCCCCGATGTTCGTGCCGGCGCCGATCTCGGCGTCCCCGACGTAGGACAGGTGCGGGACCTTCGAGCCCTCCCCGACCACGGCGTTCTTCGTCTCGACGTAGGCCCCCACCTTGGCGTCGGCGGCCAGCACCGTGCCCGGTCGCAGGAAGCTGAACGGCCCGACCTGGGCCCGCGGGCCGATGTCGGCTTCGGTGGCCTCGGTACGACGCACCCGGGCGCCCTCGCCCACCTCGACGTCGCGCAGGGTGCTGTCCGGCCCCACGGCGGCGAGGCGCGCGACATGGGTGCGTCCGTGCAGCTGTGTGTTCTGGTGGATGACGCAGTCGGCGTCGAGGGTGACCCCGACCCCGATCCACGTGGTGGTCGGATCGACCATCGTGACGCCGTGTCTCATCCACTGCTCGTTGATCCGGTCGCGCAGCAGCGCGCGGGCCTGCGCGAGCTGGACTCGGTCGTTGACCCCGAGGACCTCTGCCGAGCTGGCCGCCGCCACGGCCCCCACGAGGTGCCCGTCGGCGCGCAGCAGACCGAGCACGTCCGGCAGGTACTCCTCCCCGGCGGCGTTACCGGTCCCGATCCGGGCCAGCGCGTCGCGCAGCAGGTTCGGGGCGAAGGCGAATGCACCCGAGCTGACCTCGGTGATCTCGCGTTGCGCGGCGTCGGTGTCCTTCTGCTCCACGATCGCGAGCAGTGCCTCGTCGGGTCCGCGCACGATTCGCCCGTACCCCGTCGGGTCGTCGAGGCGGGCGGAGAGCACGGTCGCCGCGGCGCCGGACTCGTCGTGCGCCGCGAGCAGCGCGATCAGCGTCGCACTCGTGATCAGCGGTGCGTCCCCGGCCAGGACGACGACCGGCCCATCGGCGCGTTGCGCCTGCTGCGATGCCCGGTCGAGCTCGGCGAGCGCGATGCGTACGGCATGCCCGGTCCCGCGCTGCTGCTCCTGTACCGCTGTGAGCACGGGGGGATCGGACCCGAGGAGGGAGTCCGTGACGGCCTGCCGACCGTGACCGATGACGACGACGGTGTGATCGGCTCCCAGCGCCGCCGACGCAGCCAGCACGTGGCCCAGGAGGGTGCGACCCAGGATGCGGTGCATCACCTTGGGCAGAGCCGACTTCATCCGGGTGCCCTCGCCGGCGGCGAGGACGACCACAGCGGAGGGGCGCGGACTCACAGGCGTCCTGTCGGGGCTCGGGGGTGCGGCGCCGCCACGATACCGCGCAGGCCGGCCCGGCTCCCACGGCGGAGCGGTCACCGAGCTGGTCGACCTGGCCACGAGCGGCGCGCGAGCACCCGTGCGACCTGGCGTTCGGGTTCGAGGTCCTGCAGGTACTGGTCCGGGCCCAGCACCTGCTGGACCACCGGCGGTCAGAACCGGTCTGAACCGGAGGGCTCCCGGGGCAGGAATCGAACCTGCGTCGCTAGTCCTGATTCAAAGTCAGGCGGCCCCTGCCAGCAGAGCAACCCGGGAAGGTGCGCCAACTCTAGAGAGGTGCACCCCGCCCCGCGCTCACCGAGCCGTCGGGGGCACGGACCGCTATCCGGGGAAGGCTGGACAAACCTACGGGTGCGTAGGTTACGGTGGCGTAGCCAACTGGTGAGCACCGCACCCTCGCGGTCGTACCAGACCGTGAGGAGACACCGTGACACCGTCCGTCGCCGGCGCGACACTGACCGACCTCGAGTCACCCGAGGAAGCGGCCCTCACCGGGCACGCCTACTCAGCGCTCGAGCCCGAGCCTGATCGCAGTGCCGCGGGCAGTGACCATCAGACGCTCGCCGACCGAATCCTCGTGGGCGTCTTCGTCGCCGTGCCTCTGCTGGCCGTGCTGGTCGCCATCCCGGTCGCCTGGGGGTGGGGCATCGGCTGGACCGAGCTGGTCCTGGCGGTCGTGTTCTACGCCATCGCCTCGCACGGCATCACGATCGGCTTCCACCGCTACTTCACCCACGGCTCGTTCAAGGCGAACCGGCCACTGAAGATCGCCATGGCGATCGCGGGCAGCCTGGCCATCGAAGGCCCGGTCGTGCGCTGGGTCGCCGACCACCGCAAGCACCACGCGCACAGCGACGCCGACGGTGACCCGCACTCCCCCTGGGCGTACGGCGACAGCCCGTGGGCACTCACGCGCGGACTGCTGCACGCCCATACAGGCTGGCTCTTCGACGTCGAGCAGACCCCGATGCAGCGCTACGTACCGGATCTGCTCAAGGACAAGGACATTGTGCGCGTCTCGCGGCTGTTCCCGCTGTGGGTCGCCGTGTCGCTGATGCTGCCCGCGGTTCTCGGGGGGCTCATCACCTGGTCGTGGCAAGGGGCCCTGCTGACGTTCTTCTGGGCCACGCTGGTCCGGGTCGCGCTGCTGCACCACGTCACGTGGAGCATCAACTCTGTCTGCCACGTCTGGGGCAAGCGCCCGTTCAAGGCCCGCGACAGGTCCGGCAACGTCGCCTGGCTGGCGATCCTCTCGGCCGGGGAGTCATGGCACAACCTGCACCACAGCGACCCGACGTGCGCCCGCCACGGCGTACTGAAGGGCCAGATCGACTCCAGCGCCCGCATGATCGCTGTGTTCGAAAAGTTCGGCTGGGCCACGGACGTGCGCTGGCCCAAGCCCGAGCGCCTGGCGGCCCGGCGGGTGGCAACCGAGGCCACGGCGAGCTCCTGACCAGTCCGCTGCGGCGCGCACGTGCCGCGTCACGGCATGATGGATCCTCGTGACCACCTTGCCGGGCGAGGACGACACCGCCGTTACCGCGTCTACGACAAACGACCGGATACCGATACCGGTCAAGGTCGAGCGGGTACGCATGAGCGGACAGCAACGCCGTGAACAGTTGATTCAGGTAGCGGCAAAGTTGTTCGCCGCCAAAGGGTTCGAGGTCGTGACCATCGAGGAGATCGCCGCCAAGGCGGGCGTCTCCAAGCCGGTCGTCTACGAGCACTTCGGCAGCAAGGACGGGCTGTATGCCGTCATCGTGGACCGCGAGATGAATGTGCTGCTCGCGATGGTTTCGGATTCGCTCACCGCCGACCGCCCGCGAGACCTGCTCGAGCAGGCCGCGACCGCGCTCTTCAACTACATCGAGAGCCGAGAGAACGGCTTTCGTATCCTGGTCCGCGACTCCCCCGTCGCCCAGAACACCGGCAACTTCGCGTCACTCTTACGCGATGTTGCGAGCCAGGTGGAGGCGTTGCTGGGCAAGGAGTTCGACCGCTCCGGCTTCCCCAGCAAGCTCGCCCCGATGTACGCCCACATGCTCGTCGGCATGGTCGCGTTGACCGGGCAGTGGTGGCTAGACGTGCGCAAGCCCAAGAAGGACGAGGTCATCGCCCACGTCGTCAACCTGGCCTGGAACGGCATCGTCGGCCTGGAGAAGAAGCCCCAGCTCGTCACCCGGCACAAGTAGTCCCACGTCCGCACCGATGGGTGCTGGCCGTGACCGAGAATCACGGTCCGGCGCGTTGTGTGGGACCGGAACTCCACGCACACGAGCCCGGGCTGTTCAGGTCCGTAACCGGGGGGCGAGTGCCACGATGCTCAGCGCCAGCAGCCCGACGATCCCGAACGCGACCTGGATCGAGGAGAGTTGTGTGACAAGTCCGATCAGGAACGGACTGGCCATGCCGGCCCCGTAGCCGAGTGTCGCAACAGCAGCGATCTGATGACCGGGATGATCACCGCCGATCCGGCCGGCGGCGGCAAACGCGAGCGGTACGGCGGTGCTGACACCGAGTCCGACGAGGCCGAACGCCACGATCCCTGACCACGAGTCGGACGTTGTCAGCAGGACCCCGACACCGACGATCACGACAAGACCGCCGGTCCGTACCGTGGCAACTGCTCCGACGCGGCGCACGACAAAATCCCCAGTCAAGCGACCCAGTGCCATGGCCGACGCGACGGCGACGACACCGAGGGCCGCCGTCCCGGGGCTCGCTGAGGTCACGTCCCTCAGGAAGACCGCACTCCAGTCGGTGCCGGAGAACTCCACGAACACCGCCGAGAACGCAATCAACCCGATCACCAGCACTCGCCGGGTCGGCCACGCGAAACCCGAGGAATGGTGCGGGCTCCGGCCCGTTACGGGTTCGTCCCATCGTGGCCAGCAAAGGACCGCGACGACCACCGCAACCAGGCCGACCCCGGAGAACTGCCTGACCGGCGATATCCCCTGGTGCGCGCACAGGGCGGCGATGGCGGCGCCGCCGACTCCACCCACCGACCACAGCCCGTGCAGACCGGACATGATCGAACGCCCGACGCGGCGCTCGACGTTGACACCCAGTGCATTCATCGCCACGTCCGCGTTCCCCGACCCCACACCCACGAGGAAGAGCAGCACGCACAACAGCAGCACGCTCGGCGCCACGGCTACGAGGGGCAGGAGCACGGCCCAGCACACGAAACACGCCAGCAGCACCGCCCGCTGCCCCAGTCGTTGGGCAACCACGGCGCCGTACTGCATCGTGCTGACGCAGCCCAAAGAGACCATCAGCAGAGCCAGCCCAAGCTCGCCGGCCGCCAGGTGGAGCCCTTCCTGCAGCGCGGGGATCCGTCCGGCGAACGACGCCGCCATCGCGCCGTGGAGCACGAACGCCGCGCTGACGGCCGGCCGGCTCGGCAGTGCGGTCGCATTGGTGCGGCGGGTGGGATCGGTGATCAGGACTCCGGGTGGCGGTGGCGGACGCCGGTGGCGTGCTGAGTCTTTCGTGCGGCGGGTCGCCGTGTCGTCCGAAGGTATCTCGATGTCGAGATACCTCGCACTACGCTGGGGTAATGACGGCCGGACCGCAGCCGCGGCACCAGAGCGCGACGGACGAGGTCGACGCGCTCGTGTCGGCCTGGTCGCGGGAGAGACCAGACCTCGACATCGCACCGCTGGAGGTCCTCTCCCGGGTGACCCGGCTGGCGCGCCACCTCGACCTGGCGCGCCGGGAGTCCTTCGAGACCCACGGCTTGGAGCCATGGGAGTTCGACGTGCTCGCGGCCCTTCGTCGCGAGGGTGCCCCGTACACACTTTCTCCGGGCCGACTGCTGCAGGTCACCCTTGTGACCAGCGGCACCATGACCAACCGGATCGACCGGCTGGCCTCGCAGGGTCTGGTCGAGCGCGCCCCCGACCCGCACGACGGGCGAAGTGTTCAGGTACACCTCACCGCCTCCGGTCGGCGCCGGGTCGACGATGCGCTGACCGACCTGCTCGAGCACGAGCGGACAATCCTGGCAGCACTTCCGCCGCAGGAGCGCACCACGCTGGCCGGGCTGCTGCGGAGGCTCACCCTGCCGTTCGAGCAACCCGCTGGCTGACCGCGCTCGGGGCCGTTGCCGTTGTTCATGAGGTTGAGGCCGCCCGGAAGAACCCGCCCCATGATCAGCGCAGCGAGACGCATTCAAGCCCACGGTCAAGGGGGCGGGGCGGACCGGGGTTCGTGCCTACCGGCCGGCCGGCTGCTCGAGCACCACGGCGAGGGCGAAGCCGTCGTACCCTTTGCTCCCGACGGTCTGGATCTCGGTCGCGCTGAGCCGCGGCTCGGCTGCCAGCGCCTCGGTGAACCTTCGGGTGCCGATCACTGCCGGGTCCGTCGAGTCGACCTCGACGACCTTACCGCCACGTACGACGGTGTCGAGGACGATGACGCTGCCGGGGCGGGTCAGTGCCAGCGCCCAGTGCAGATACTCGGTGTTTGACGTCTTGTCGGCATCGATGAACACGAAGTCGAACGGTCCGACGAGCGTGGGCAGCGTGTCCAGGGCCGGCCCCTGCCGGACCTCGACCACATCACCGACCCCGGCACGGGCGAGGTTCTCGCGCGCCACGCGCGCATGCTCCTCGGACAGCTCGAGGGTGACAAGTCGACCGTCCGGGGGCAGGGCTCGCGCCAGCCAGATCGTGCTGTAGCCACCGAGGGTGCCCACCTCGAGGATTCGTCGGGCGCCGACGGCTCGTACCAGCAGGTGCAGAAACTTGCCCTGTGCCGGAGACACGTCGATCGGCGGGAGTCCGGCGCGAGCGTTGGCCGCGAGCGCCGCGTCGAGCCCGTCGTCGGTGCCCACGAACAGTCCGGTGATGTAGTTGTCGACTTCTTGCCAGCGCGCCGCCTCAGCCATCCGCTCACTGTGCCACCGACCGAGAACCAGTGCCAGGCAACGCCCCCCACCGGCCACTACGGCAACAGGTGGGGTTCGTGGCGCACAAAGTTGCGTCGTACTGGCCCCTGGCACCTCCGGTGTTGATCACGAGCTTGAGGTCGATTCCGGGCTGGAAACCGACCTCCAGCCGTGATCAAAGTAGACGAAACGCACTGCAGCGCACGATCAACCGGTGCTGGGGGAAACGGGGAGCAGGGCGGAAGGACTACCAGCTACTCCAGGGCGGCGGCTACCTCGAGCCACTGCTCCTCCGCTGCGGCGCGCTCGAGCTCTATCGCGCGCAGCTGTTCGGACAGCTCCCGGACCTTCTCGTGGTCGGTCGCTGCGGCGGCCAGCGAGTCGTGCAGCTGCCCTTCCTGGGTACGCAGCTTCTCGGTGCGACGCTCCAACACTGCCAACTCCTTGCGTACGGCCCGAGCCTCACCACCGGACATCGCCGCTGCGGCAACGGGTTCACCCGGTGCCGCCGACGCTACCGTCCTCACCGACGCCGCGGAGGAGCTGGCCGCTGATCGTCGCAGGCGCAGGTACTCCTCCACCCCGCCAGTG
>JBDTDW010000137.1:0-4255 GCA_039922855.1 Candidatus Nanopelagicales bacterium
GTCGACCCTCGGCTACACAGACACCGGACTGAAGCCCGGCTCCTTGTACCAGTACCAGATCCAGGTGGCGGACCCCTTCGGGAATACGCTGTTCTCTGCCAAGAGTGCACCGGTCAAGATCTTCTCCGGGGCCGGGACCGTGAACTCCACGTTCACCTCCGCAGGTCCGTGCCGGCTGTTCGACACCCGCTCGGGAACGGGCGCCTGCGCTGGCTCTCCCGCGGTTCCCAAGGAGCCGCTGGGAGCCGGTAAGACGCTCACGGTCAAGGTGGCAGGGGTGGCCGGGGTGCCTGTGAACGCCACCGCGGTCGTCGTGAACCTGACAGCCGTCGGGGCCACGAAGGGGACGTGGGTCACGGCGTGGCCGGCCGGCAGCCCGCGACCCACCGCGTCGAACCTGAATGTCAGCAGCGCGAACGCGACACCCAACCTGGCGATCGTCCCTGTGGGATCCAGCGGGGCGATCAGCCTGTACAACGCGTCCGGCTCGGTCAACATGATCGCCGACATCTCCGGCTTCTTCGCGCCGCAGTCCGGTGCCACGCTGACCGCAACTGGCCCTTGCCGGGTGTTCGACACCCGCTCGGGAGTCGGAAACTGCGCCGGGTCACCGCGCGTGTCGAAGACCCCGCTGGGGGCAGGGAAGACCCTGGCGGTCAAGGTGACCGGTGTGGCGGGCGTACCGGCAGACGCGACGGCTGTGGTGCTCAACCTGACGGCTGTCGATGCCACCAAGGCGACATGGGTGGCAGCCTGGCCGGCCGGAAAGGCGCAACCCACGGTTTCGAACCTGAACGTGAGCAACGGCAACGCAAGACCTAACCTGGCGATCGTGCCGGTCGGCCTCGGCGGTGTCATCAACCTCTACAACGCGACGGGCACCGTGAACCTGTTCGCGGACATCTCCGGCTATTTCGGCCCGACGGTGACCGCGGCGAGTTCCTGGTTCGCGACAACCGGCCCGTGCCGGGCGTTCGACACCAGGCTCGGCGGTGGAAACTGCACCGGTGCGACGGCGGTCCCGAAGGCTCCTGTCGGTGCCGGCCAGACCCTGCCGGTGAAGGTGGACGTTGCCGGAGTGCCGAGCAACGCGACGGCCGTCGTGATCAACCTCACCGGGGTGGCTGCTACGGCATCGACGTTCGTGACCGCTTGGCCGGCTGGACACCCGCGGCCGACCGTGTCGAACCTGAACCTGAGCGACGCGAACGCAACGCCGAACCTAGCGCTGACGCCGGTCGGCACCGGTGGGTCTGTGGACCTGTTCAACGCAGTAGGCAGCGTCGAGCTGCTGGGTGACCTGTCCGGCTACTTCGCCCCCTGACACCTCTGGCGAAGTTCAACTGCCTTGACCTTCCCGTTGGGAAGATCAAGTGTTGCGTCCACCACGTGAACCCGCCGCAGTTGAACTTCGTTGATCACCCCAGGTAGGAGCTCCTCAGAGCAGGCCGGACTCGATCACGGCTCGGACGGTAGTGACGGAGTGGTCGCGGTGCTCGGCCTGCAGTCGTACGACTGCCTCGGTGTCCCGTCGCGCCAGCGCCGCCAGCTGCTGTTCGTGCTCGGCGTCGACCCGGCGACGGTTCACCGGTTGGCCGAAGTACCCAGTGCGGTAGACGTCGGTGGAGTCCCACAGCTGGCTCAGCATGCGTACCAGCCGCGGTCGCCCGGACAGCTCGAACAGCGCGAAGTGGAACCTGCGGTTGGCATCGGTGATCGCGGCGACCTCACGGGACCGGTTGGCCCGTATGACGGCAGCGTGCGCGGCCCTGAGACCTGCGAGCGACCCTTCCGTCAGCCTGGGTACGGCCGCGCGGATCGCCTCGGCCTCGAGCAGCTCGCGCAGGCGGTACACCTCGATGAGGTCCGCGACGGACAGCTCAGCCACGAAGTACCCACGGTGCGGGTGGTAGACGACCTGACCTTCACCCTCGAGGATCTTCAGGGCTTCGCGCAGCGGGACCCGGGATACGCCGTACCGCTCGGCGAGCTGCTCCTGACGCACCTGTTCCCCGGGGCGCAGCGCGCCAGCCACGAGCTCACGCCTGACCTGTGCCAGTACCGCCTCCTGCGCTGTCGGTGGCCTGGTGAACCCGGCCGCGGCGCTCACGGGCGCTCGCCGACACCCGGGGGTGCACTGCGGTACGTCGGCGGGGTACGCGACATTCGTAGCGGATTGGCCACCGTCACCGTCGGCGCGGTGCGGCGCGGATCCTTGATCTGTGCCACCGGGTCCAGCCCGAGCGAGGTCGCCAGGTCGAACGCGCCCTCGAGATCGTTCACCGTCCCGCACGGCACACCCCGAGCGGTGAGCGCGCGCCGCCAGTGCTCGGCCCCGTGGGTGCCCAGAGCGGTCTCCAGCAGCAGGCGCAGGCTCGCGCGATTGGTGACCCGGGCGGGGTTGGTGGCGTATCGGACGTCGTCGGCGACGTCGGGCAGGCCCAGCACGTCGGTAAGGGTGCGGAACTGCCCGTCGTTGCCCACCGCGAGCACGAGCGGACGGTCCGCGGTCTGGTACGTGGCGTACGGCGCGATCGAGGGATGGTCGTTGCCCAGGATGCCGGGTACTACGCCACCGGCGACGTATGCGGAGGACTGGTTCACCAGCGCGGACAGCAACGAGGACAACAGGTTCACCTCGACCCGCTGCCCCTGACCCGTGCGGTCACGGTGGCGTAGCGCGGCCAAGATCCCGTAAACCGCGTGAAGTCCGGTGACGACGTCGACCAGGGCCACACCGACCTTGGTTGGATGCCCCGGCTCGGGCCCGGTCACGCTCATCAGCCCCCCCATGGCCTGGACCAGCAGGTCGTACCCGGGCAGCTCGGCGCCGGCTGTGCTGCCGAATCCTGAGATGGAGCAGTACACCAGGCCGGGGTTTGCTGTGGCCAAAGCGTCGTAGCCCAGTCCCAGTCGATCCATGCTGCCAGGCTTGAAGTTCTCGATCAGTACGTCAGCCCGGCCGGCCAGCTCGCGGGCCTGCGCCCAGCCGACGTCGGTGCGCAGGTCGAGAGCCAGCGAGCACTTGTTGCGGTTCACGCTCTGGTAGTACGTCGACTGCCCGTCGGCGGCGTACGGCGGTCCCCAGGCTCGGGTGTCATCCCCGGGACCGGGCCGCTCGACCTTCACCACCTCCGCGCCGAGGTCCGCGAGGAGCATCGTCGCGTAAGGCCCTGCCAGGACCCGTGAGAAGTCCGCGACGACGACGCCACTCAGTGCTCCGGGTATCTCGGCGCTCACCGGTACGCGGGGACGCCGGTCAGCGCCTCGCCCAGCACGAGGGTATGGATCTCGTGCGTGCCCTCGTACGTGAACACCGACTCGAGGTTGTTCATGTGACGGATGATCGGGTACTCCAGCGTGATGCCGTTGCCGCCGAGGATCGACCGGCACTCCCGAGCAATCTCTAGAGATGACTTGACGTTGTTGAACTTCCCGACGCTGATCTGCTCGGGTTCGATCGTCCCGGTATCCTTGAGCCGACCGAGGTGCAGCGCCAGGAGCATGCCATTCCCGAGGGACACGGCCATCTCGGCGAGCTTGCGCTGGGTGAGCTGGAATCCTGCGATCGGACGGTCGAACTGCTCCCGGCTGACCGAGTAGTCGATAGCGGTCTGCAGGCTGTCCCGGGCCGCGCCCAGTGACCCGAACACGATCCCGAACCGCGCCTCCGACAGGCAGGACAACGGTCCCTTGAGCCCGCGCACCTCCGGCAGCACGGCGTCGCCCGGCAGCCGGACACCACTGAGCACCAGCTCACTGGTGACCGAGGCCCGCAGTGACAGCTTCTTCTTCACGTCGTGGGCACTGAACCCCGCAGTGTCAGTGGGTACGACGAACCCGCAGATGCCACCGTCTTCCTTCGGCGCTCGTGCCCAGACCACTGCCACATCGGCGATGGAACCGTTCGTGATCCACATCTTCGTCCCGTCGAGCACCCAGTCGTCGCCGTCGCGACGAGCCGTAGTGCGCATACCGGCTGGGTTCGAGCCGAAGTCGGGTTCTGTCAGGCCGAAGCACCCGATCGCGTCTCCGGTCGCCATGCGCGGCAGCCACTGCGACTTCTGCTCCTCGGAGCCGAACGCGTGGATGGCGAACATGGCCAGCGACCCCTGGACGCTCACCAAAGAACGGATCCCCGAGTCGCCGGCCTCCAGCTCGAGGCAGGCCAGGCCGTACGCCACCGCACTGGTGCCGGCGCAGCCGTAGCCCTCAAGGTGCATGCCGAGCACGCCCAGCTTGCCGAGCTCCAGGG
>JBDTDW010000138.1:0-4167 GCA_039922855.1 Candidatus Nanopelagicales bacterium
CAGACCTCGGTCCGGCCGAGCAGGGCACGCCCGTCGGCCGCCGTTACGACCGAGCCCGTGATCAACACCCCGGTCCCGCCCCCGAGCTCGGCCGCGGCCTCGTCCGCGAGCCGCACTGCGGTCTCGACCGCCTCGGGGAACCGCGGTACGACTTCGACACGCTGGGAGCCGAACACGTCGACCGCGATCGCGCCGAGCTCGTCGGGGTCCAGTGCCCGCGGCGACGAGTTCGCTGACACGACCACTTCGGCCAACAGCGGCTCCAGCGCCTCCAGCAGCCCTCGGGCGTCCTTGCCGGCCAGCACCGAGACAAGCCCGACGATGTGGGTGAAGTCGAAGCCGTCGCGTACCCCCTCGGCGAGGGCGAGGGCCCCGTGGGGGTTGTGCGCCGCGTCGACGAGCACCGTGGGGCCCCGGCGTACGACCTCCAGACGGCCCGGGGACGACACGTCGGCGAAGCCCTTGCGCACCAGGTCGAGATCCAGAGTGGACTGCCCCCCGCCGAGGAAGGACTCGACCGCGGCCAGCGCCACGGCGGCGTTGTGCGCCTGGTGGGCACCGAACAGGGGCAGGAACAGGTCGTCGTATTGTCCCCCGAGCCCCTGCAGCGTCAGGAGCTGTCCCCCGACAGCGAGGTCACGGTGTACGACCGCGAAGTCCAGACCCTCGCGTACGACGCCCGCGCCCACCTCACCGACCCGTGCCAACAGCACCTCGGCAGCTGGTTGAACTTGTTGTGAAAGAACGACTTCTGCCCCAGCCTTGATGATGCCGGCTTTCTCCGAAGCGATCTGCGCCACCGTGTCGCCGAGATACTCCTGATGGTCCAGCGCCACCGGGGTGATCACTGCCACCCGTGCATCCACGATGTTGGTCGCGTCCCACGTGCCCCCGAGACCGGTCTCGACGACGGCGACGTCGACCGGGGCGTCTGCGAACAACGCGAAAGCCAGTGCGGTGATCGACTCGAAGAACGAGAGCTGGGTACCGTCGATCTGGGTGGCTCGCTCGTCGATGATCGCGAGGTACGGGGCGATGTCGTCATAGCCTGCGACGAAGCGGTCCACGCTGACCGGCGCCCCCGCGACCCTGACGCGTTCGCGCATCGAGTGCAGGTGCGGGCTGGTGAACAGCCCGGTGGTGAGCCCGAATGCGCCGAGCAACGACTCGATCATGCGCGCCGTCGAGGTCTTCCCGTTCGTACCCGCGAGATGAATCACGGGACAGGCCCGCTGCGGCTCGCCGAGCAGCTCCATGACCGCAGTGATCCGGGTCAAGGTCGGTGCGATCCGGTTCTCCGGCCACCGCGCTGCGAGCAGTGCCTCGACCTGCCGGTAGCGAGCCACCAACGCCGCATCGCGTGCTGCGGACTCATCGCTTCTCGTGGCGGCCACCGGACGAGTCTAGGCGGAGTGCCGCTATCGCTCACCGTGCGGTGATCTTGGGCAGGATCGTTGCCAGATCTCACGCGACGCACTCCTTAGGATGTGAGCCATGTCGACCACCCATCAGCACTCGCCCACGGTCAACGCGCGGATCCCTGACAAGCCGAGCGTTGATGGCCTCGAGCAGCGATGGAGTCAGGTCTGGGAGCAGCAGGGAACGTACCGGTTCGACCGGTCCGCGAGCCGCGATCAGGTCTACGCGATCGACACCCCGCCGCCGACTGCCAGCGGGTCGCTGCACGTCGGCCACGTTTTCTCGTACACCCACACCGACTGCGTCGCCAGGTTCCAGCGGATGCGTGGGCTCGAGGTCTTCTACCCGATGGGGTGGGACGACAACGGCCTACCGACCGAACGACGGGTGCAGAACTACTACGGCGTGCGGTGCGACCCCTCGCTGCCCTACGACCCGGCGTACGCACCACCGACGACCCCCGGCAAGGACCAGGTCCCGATCAGCCGCCGCAACTTCGTCGAGCTGTGCCTGCGACTCACAGTGGAGGACGAGAAGACCTTCGAGCTCATGTGGCGCCGGATGGGCCTGTCGGTGGACTGGTCGCAGATGTACCAGACCATCGACCCGGGGTCGCAGGCAACGTCACAACGAGCCTTCCTTCGCAACCTCGCCCGAGGCGAGGCCTATCAGGCCGAAGCTCCCACGCTCTGGGACGTCACGTTCCGCACAGCCGTGGCGCAGGCCGAGCTGGAGGACCGCGAACGCCCGTCGACCTACCACCGGATCGGCTTCCCCGCGTCGCACGGTGGGCGCATCTTCATCGAGACAACACGCCCAGAGCTCCTGCCCGCCTGCGTGGCTCTGGTGGCACATCCCGATGACGAGCGCTACCAGCCACTTTTCGGCACCACGGTACGTACGCCGCTCTTCGACGTCGAGGTCCCCGTGGTCGCTCACCCGCTGGCGGACCCCGAGAAGGGCTCGGGCATCGCCATGATCTGCACGTTCGGCGACACGACCGACGTGACGTGGTGGCGCGAGCTTTCGTTGCCCACCCGCCCGGTCATCGGCTGGGACGGGCGGTTCCTGCCCGAGGTGCCGGACTGGCTCAGGTCCGACGTGGCACGACAGACGTACGAGTCGATGGCCGGCGCCACGCCGTTCACCGCGAAGGAGCGCCTCGTCGCGGCCCTGGACAGCGCCGGGTTCACCGAAGGCGACCCGCGGCCCATCAGCCACGCGGTGAAGTTCTATGAGAAGGGCGACAAGCCGCTCGAGATCGTCACCACCCGACAGTGGTACATCCGCAACGGTGGCCGCGATGCTGGGCTACGAGCGGCGCTGGTGGCTCGCGGCGACGAGATCACCTGGCACCCGGCGTACATGAAGGCCCGTTTCACCTCGTGGGTGGAAGGGCTCAACGGCGACTGGCTGATCAGCCGGCAACGCTTCTTCGGGGTCCCGGTACCGGTGTGGTATCCGCTGGATACCCACGGCGCGCCGGACTACGACCACCCGATCGTCCCCGACGACGGTGAGCTGCCGGTCGACCCGAGCAGCGATGCTCCGGCCGGCTACGACCAGACCCAGCGCGGGGCGCCAGGCGGATTTATCGGTGACCCCGACGTGATGGACACGTGGGCCACGTCCTCGCTGACTCCCCAGATCGTAGGTGGCTGGGAGAGGGACCCCGAGCTGTTCGCCAAGGTCTTCCCGTTCGACCTGCGCCCCCAGGGCCACGAAATCATCCGCACGTGGTTGTTCTCCACAGTCGTACGAGCACACCTCGAACAGGGCTCGGTGCCCTGGCGGCACGCCGCCCTGTCGGGATGGATCCTGGACCCGGACCGTAAGAAGATGGCCAAGAGCAAGGGGAATGCGCTAACGCCGATCGATCTGCTGGACGAGCACGGGGCCGACGCGGTGCGGTACTGGGCGGCGTCCGCGCGTCCTGGCACGGACACCGCGTTCGACCCCGGCCAGATGAAGGTCGGGCGACGCCTTGCCATCAAGGTGCTCAACGCGAGCAAGTTCGTGCTCTCCCACGATGCGACAGCGACCCCGGACCCGACAGTTGTCACAGCACCGCTGGACCGAGCCCTGCTTGCTGCGCTCGCCCGCGTCGTCGACGAGGCCACAGCTGCTTTCGCCGCGTACAACTACACCCGCGCGCTGGAGGTCACCGAGACCTTCTTCTGGACGTTCTGCGATGACCACCTCGAGCTGGTCAAGGAGCGTGCGTACGGAAGCCACGGTCCGGACAGCGCGGCCTCGGCAGGTGCTGCGCTTGCGCAGGCGCTCGATGTCCTGCTCCGACTCTTCGCACCGTTCCTTCCCTTCGCGACCGAAGAGGTCTGGTCCTGGACGCATGACGACTCCGTGCACCGGCAGGCGTGGCCCACTGCTGCCGAGCTCGCCACGGTGGCTGCCGACGGGGACCCCACGCTGCTGAGCGAGGTGTCCGTTGCGCTGTCGGCAGTTCGGCGGGCCAAGACGGAGGCCAAGGTCTCGATGCGTAGCGAGGTCTCGCACGTCCTTGTCCACGGTCCGGCAGAGGCGATCGCGCGGATCTCGCTCGCCGGCACGGACCTGGCCGACACCGGGCGCATCGCCACCCTGGACTTTCGCGCCGACGGCTCCGAGCTCGGCAGCAGTGGGCCACACCTGCCGGTGCACGGAGTCGTCATGCGTCCAGGACCAGACCTCTTCGGTCGCGAAGGGAAGGAACGGTGCGAAGAGTCGGAGCAGGACATCGAGCGCCTGCGC
>JBDTDW010000139.1:0-5606 GCA_039922855.1 Candidatus Nanopelagicales bacterium
ACGCCGTCGGCGGGCGCCGAACCCGACTGGGCCGACCACGACGGCGTCCTGGGGATGCCGCCCGCCGATCCCGGCGGTTGCCAGGCGCCGACGCTGGACCAGCTGCGCGCCAAGGTGTTCGTCGACCTGCTCGAACGGGCCGTGCACGACCCCACGTTCCCCACCGCCCACGGCAAACGCCGCATCGAGACCCAGGTCGTCATCACCTTGGACACCCTGCTCGGGTTACGCGAGGACCCCGCCACCATCAACGGGTGCTCGGTACCCGCTCCCATCGCCCAGGAGATGGCAGCCGGCACTACCGCGTTACGGCGACTCATCACTGACGATGTCACCGGGCACCTGCTCGACTACGGCACCACCCGCGAACCCCCCACCGCACTCACGGAGTTCCTGCTGGCCCGCGACCAGCACTGCCGGGTCCCGCACTGCAACATCCGTGCCAGCGCCTGCGACCTGGACACCCACCACCGCCACGGACACACCAGCAGCGCCAACATGGGCGCACTGTGCCGAGGACACCACACCCCCAAGACCGCCGGACACACCGACCTCATCAAGTCCCAGGCCGACGGCTCCGCGATCTACCTCACCGCCCTGGGCCAGCAGATCGTGATCCCACCCCGCCCCATCCTGGAACTGCCCATCGCTACGGACCTCGAACCGGAACCGGAACCGGAACCGGACGAGCATGGCCCACCACCATTCTGAGCGGGTACCAGCCACGGGACGACCCGCGCCGCGCGCTCAAGAATTCCACTCCAAGGGTTTCGAGCTACCGCAGTTCCGTAGCCACGACGGACACCCACGTGGCGCCTGGGTGGATGGTGGGAACTGTGAGGAGTGCGCTCTGCTTCGTCATCAATCAGTTCGACCCACTTGACCGTCCCGTGACAGCGAAATGTACCGGGGTGACGGTTCCTTGCCGTTGGTTCGGCCTCGGCACACCGCGCACGATGTAGCCAGATCGCCACCTACGAGGGCGAGTCGGAACGGTTCACAGCCGTGCCGCGGCGACCCTTGATCAGTAGGCGTTTCGTGAGGTCGGCACGGGCCTTGGGGCGTGGGTCCAGCACGGCTGCTACCGCATCGGCCTCACAATCGGCCCACCGATCATGGAACCCGTCAGGAGCGCAGATGGAGCTGGCGTGCCGCCTCGGCGATGGAACCGGTCAGCGACGGGTACACCGTGAACGTGTGGGCGACCTGGTCGACCGTGAGGCGTTGGTCCACGGCTATGGCGATCGGGAAGATCAGCTCAGAGGCCCTCGGCGCCACGACCACCCCGCCGATGACAATGCCGGTCCCAGGGCTGCACAGCAGCTTCACAAAACCGTCACGCAGGCCCTGCATCTTCGCCCTCGCGTTGGTCGCCAGCGGCAGCTTGACCACGCACGCCTCGATGCTTCCCGCGGCTACATCACTCTCGGCCCACCCGACTGTGGCGATCTCCGGATCCGTGAACACGTTGCTGGACACCGTCTTCAGGTCCAGCGGCGTCACCGCGTCGCCTAGACAGTGCCACATCGCGATCCGGCCCTGCATCGCGGCGACCGACGCGAGCATGAGGACTCCCGTCACGTCCCCCGCGGCATACACACCGCGTGCCCCGGTGCGCGAGACCCGGTCGACCTCGACGTAGCCCGCGTCGCTGAGGCTTACGCCTGCCTCGACCAGACCCAACGACTCGGTGTTCGGGATGGACCCGACCGCCATGAGGCAGTGCGACCCTTCCACGGTGCCGCCGTCCGTGAGCTCGACGATGACCCCGCGTGCGGTACGACGCACCCCGGCGCCGCGCGAGCGGTTCATGACAGTCATGCCGCGTCGCGCGAAGACGTCCTCGAGCACCCGGGCGGCATCGGCGTCCTCACCGGGCAGGACCCGCTCGCGCGATGACACCAGCACCACGTCCGAGCCCAGGGCGGTGTACGCCGAGGCGAACTCGGCACCTGTCACCCCGGACCCGACGACGATCAGTCGCTCCGGCAGCTCGGTCAGGTCGTAGACCTGGTCCCACGACAAGATCCGCTCGCCGTCGGGCTCGGCACCTTTGACGATCCGTGGCCGGGCACCTGTCGCTACGAGGACCGCGTCGGCGTCGAGCCGCTCCACCGCGCCGTCACCGAACTCCGCCACAACGGCGGCCGGCCCCTCGAGCCGTCCGCTGGCCCGCAGCACCCGTACGCCTTCTCGTTCCAGGCGCGCCTCGATATCCGTGGACTGCGCGTGCGCAAGCTGTTTCACGCGTTCGTTCACGGTCGGCAGATCGACGGACACCAGCGAGGGGCCAGGGCACTGCCCGGCGATCCGTACGCCTAGCTCACCGCTGTCCGCAGTCGTCGTCATGAGATCCGCCGTCGCGACGAGCGTCTTGCTCGGGACGCAGTCGGTCAGCACCGCCGAGCCGCCGAGGCCGTCTCGGTCGACGACGGTCACCTCGGCCCCGAGCTGCGCGGCGACAAGTGCCGACTCGTACCCGCCCGGGCCGCCACCGATGATCACCACGCGCGTCATGTCGTCATTGTCGCGCACGGTCGCCGGTAGCCTGACCCTTCGTGACGTTGTACGCGGCCTACGGCAGCAACCTCGACCCGCACCAGATGCTGCGCCGCGCCCCGAACTCCCCCACCGCCGGCACCGGCTGGCTCAACGGCTGGCGCCTCACGTTCGGCGGCGAGGACCTCGGGTGGGAGGGCGCACTCGCAACAGTGGCTGAGGACCCGGCCGGGCAGGTCTTCGTCATGCTGTACGACCTGACCCACACGGACGAGCTCCGGCTCGACAACTGGGAGGGTGCTGAGCTGGACCTGTATCGCAAGGTGCGGCTCCTCGTGCAGACGATGGAAGGCCCCGTGACCGCGTGGCTCTACGTCCTCGACGACTACGAGGGCGGGCTGCCCAGCGCGCGCTACCTCGGCATCATCGCGGAGGCTGCGGACGCGGCCGGCGCGCCCGCGGACTACGTGTTCGATCTGCGCGGTCGACCGTGCCGCTCGCTCGGTACCTGAGTGTCGGTATCCGAGGTTCGGCGTCCAGGGCACAGCGGCTGGTCCTGCGGCTAGCCTCTGGCCCGTGACTACAGAGCTGCTGTACGAGGACCCCAAGGCCGCCGCCCTCGAAGCGGCGCGGGTCCTGTCGGACCTGACCGGGATTGCCGGCCACGACGTGGGGCTCGTGCTCGGCTCGGGTTGGGTCCCGGCCGCCGATCGGCTCGGACACACGGTGGCCGAGCTGTCCGTCAGCGACATCCCAGGGTTCCTGCCGCCGGCCGTCCAGGGACACGCCGGTCGCGTCCGCAGCGTGCTGGCCGGCGACGTACGAGCCCTGGTGTTCTTGGGCCGTAGCCACTTCTACGAAGGTCGCGGCGTCGAGCCCGTGGTCCACGCCGTGCGCACCGCAGCTGCCGCCGGGTGCCGCACCATGGTCCTCACGAACGGGTGCGGGGGCCTCGACCGGTCGTGGACCCCTGGCACCCCGGTGCTCATCAGCGATCACCTGAACCTCACGGGCGCCACTCCGCTGCGGGGCGCGACATTCGTCGACCTCACCGACCTCTACTCGTCGCGGTTGCGCCAGCTGTGCCGCGAGATCGACCCGGACCTGCCCGAGGGCGTCTACGCCCAGTTCCACGGCCCGCAGTACGAGACCCCGGCCGAGGTACGCATGGCGGGCACGCTGGGTGCACAGCTGGTCGGCATGTCCACTGCACTGGAGGCCATCGCCGCGCGTGAGGCCGGTTTGGAGGTCCTCGGGCTCTCGCTGGTCACAAACCTGGCCGCGGGGCTGAGCGGGGAACCCCTCAACCACCTCGAGGTGCTGGCGGCGGGCAACGCGGCGGCCGAACGCATGGGGATCCTTCTGGCCCGGGTGCTGGAGCGGATGTGATCGAGCTCCTGGACCGGGCGCGATCCTGGCGCGCCGACGACCCGGACCCGCAGACCCGGTCCGAGCTGGACGCACTGCTCGCCGCGGCCGACGCCGGAGACCAGGGCGCGCAAGAAGAACTTGCGGACGCCTTCGCCGGGCGTCTCGAGTTCGGTACCGCGGGGCTGCGGGGACGGCTGGGCCCCGGCTCCAACCGTATGAACCGTGCCGTCGTGTCCCGGGCGGCAGCCGGGCTCGCGGCGTACCTGCAGGCGAACGGCCCCGGCACCGTCGTGGTCGGGTACGACGCCCGACACAGGTCGCTGGACTTCGCCCACGACACCGCCGAGGTGATGGAGGGTGCCGGGCTGCACGCGCTCATGCTGCCCGCCGCGCTTCCCACTCCGGTGCTGGCGTACGCGATCCGTGCCCTCGGGTGCATCGCCGGCGTCATGGTCACGGCGAGCCACAACCCGCCGCAGGACAACGGCTACAAGGTCTACCTGGGCGACGGGACCCAGATCGTGCCACCAGCCGACGCGCGGATCAGTGCCTGCATCGACACGGTCGGGAAGGTCGCCGACATCCCCCGCGGTTCGGGCTGGGAGACGCTGGGAGCAGACGTCCTCGACTCGTACGTCGCCACCTGCGCCGCGCTCGCGCTACCCGGTGGGGCTCGCACGGTCAAGATCGCGTACACCCCGATGCACGGCGTCGGTGGCCGTACGGTGCTGGACGTGCTCGGCCGGGCCGGGTTCGACGAACCGCGGGTGGTCCAGGCGCAGTTCGCCCCCGACCCGGCATTCCCGACCGTGTCGTTCCCCAACCCCGAGGAGCCGGGCGCGATGGACCTGGCCATCGCGGAAGGGCTCGACATCGACGCGGACGTCGTCGTGGCCAACGACCCGGACGCCGACCGCTGCGCAGCCGCGGTGCCGACCCGTTCGCGCGGCGCCGACGGCGGCCCGGCGTACCGCATGCTGCGCGGTGACGAGCTCGGCGCCCTGCTCGGGTGGTGGGTCGCCGAGCGGGCCCGTCGCTCGGGGACGGTGCTGCGCGGCGTGTATGCGAACTCCATCGTATCGTCGTCCCTGCTCGCGAAGATGGCTGCAGCACAAGGCATCGAGCACGAGGAGACACTGACCGGTTTCAAGTGGATCGCTCGCATCCCCGGCCTCACCTTCGGCTACGAGGAGGCTCTCGGGTACTGCGTGGACCCCAGCCACGTCGGCGACAAGGACGGCGTCAGCGCGTCCTTGCTGGTCGTCGAGATGGTGGCAGCGCTGGGCGCGGAGGGGCGTACGGTCCACGACGTCCTGGACGACCTGGCGCGAAAGCACGGCCTGCACGCCACCGACCAGCTCTCGGTTCGGGTCACCGACCCGTCGGTCATCACAGCCGCGATGGACCGGCTGCGAAGCACTCCACCCACGAAGCTGGCCGGTCTGGCGGTACGGGCGTTCGAGGACCTCGAACAGGGGTCGGCACAGCTGCCGCCCACCGACGGCCTGCGACTGAGGTTGGAGAATGACACCCGGGTGATCGTGCGACCCTCCGGCACCGAGCCGAAGATCAAGTGCTACCTCGAGGTCGTCGTCCCCGTGGTAGGCGACGATGTGGACGCGGCGCGGACAGTCGCCGAGGCCCGACTGGCAGCCCTCAAGAACGACGTCGCCAGCGCCGCAGGGCTGTCAGCCGCGCAGCAGTAGCACCGACGCGAGAAGTGAGACCACAGCCAC
>JBDTDW010000140.1:0-3090 GCA_039922855.1 Candidatus Nanopelagicales bacterium
GCGTAAGCCTTGTCCCGGTGCACGACCGCACTGAACGCGTCGACCGGCTCGCCGTGCAGCAGGATGTCGACCTTGACGAGGTCGCCGACCTGCTCACCGGTGGGCTCGTAGTCCGGCGAGGCGTACCCCCGGGTCTTGGACTTCAACGCGTCGAAGAAGTCGAAGATGATCTCGGCGAGCGGCAGGGTGTAGCGCAGCTCGACCCGGTCCTCGGACAGGTAGTCCATCCCGAGCAGCACGCCGCGTCTGGTCTGGCACAGCTCCATGATGGATCCGACGTACTCGCTGGGAGAGAGCACCGTGGCTCGTACGACCGGCTCGAAGATCTCGGACACCTTCCCGCCGGGGAACTCGCTCGGGTTCGTGACGGTCAGTTCTTTGCCGTCGTCCATCACGACCCGGTAGACGACGTTCGGCGCCGTCGATATCAGGTCCAGGCCGAACTCACGCTGCAGCCGCTCCCGAACGATCTCCAGGTGCAGCAGGCCAAGGAAGCCACACCGAAAGCCGAACCCCAGCGCAGCGGAGGTCTCGGGCTCGTACACCAGCGCGGCATCGTTGAGCTTGAGCTTGTCCAGGGACTCCCGCATCTCCGGGTAGTCCGAGCCGTCCAACGGGTACAGCCCGGAGAAGACCATCGGCTTCGGGTCGCGATAGCCCCCGAGCGCCTGGGTGGCCCCCTTGTGCGAGGTGGTCACGGTGTCGCCCACCCGGGACTGCCGGACGTCCTTCACACCGGTGATGAGGTAGCCCACCTCCCCGACTCCGATGGCGCCGGTGGGGATCGGCTCCGGAGAGATGACGCCGACTTCCAACAGGTCGTGGACGGCGCCGGTGCTCATCATCGCAATGCGCTCGCGGGTCGACAGGTGCCCGTCGATCACCCGGATGTACGTCACAACGCCGCGGTACGTGTCGTACACGGAGTCGAAGATCATGGCTCGCGCCGGTGCGTTCGGGTCGCCGACCGGTGCCGGAACCTGCGCCACGACCGCGTCGAGCAGATCCTGGACCCCCTGGCCGGTCTTGGCGCTGACCCGCAGCACGTCCGTGACGTCGCAGCCGATCACGTGGGCGAGCTCCGCGGCGTACTTCTCGGGCTGCGCGGCCGGCAGGTCGATCTTGTTCAGGACCGGGATCACCAGCATGTCGTTCTCGAGCGCGAGGTACAGGTTCGCGAGCGTCTGCGCCTCGATGCCCTGTGCCGCGTCCACCAGCAGGACGGCGCCCTCGCAGGCCGCCAGGCTGCGCGACACCTCGTAGGTGAAGTCGACATGGCCGGGGGTGTCGATCAGGTTGAGCACGTACGTCCGGCCGTCGGAGGCTGCGAAGGGGAGTCGTACCGCCTGGCTCTTGATCGTGATGCCACGCTCGCGCTCGATGTCCATGCGATCCAGGTACTGCGCCCGCATGCTGCGCGCGTCGACGACCCCGGTGTGCTGCAGCATCCGGTCGGCCAGCGTGGACTTGCCGTGGTCGATGTGGGCGATGATGCAGAAGTTCCGGATCAGTGACGGGTCGGTGGCACCTGGCTGGGGAACAGCGGTGCTCGGCACGCTCGCCACGGTGGGATCGTTCTCGTCTCTTGTCGCACGCGGAAGGGAAGTGGTGGAGCGCCGGAAGTGAACGTGCGGCGGTCCCACCCATCGTCCCACGTCCGCGGGCGACGACGGTCCACGACTGGGTCGCCGTCCCCGCTCAGGCCACTGGCGCCCCATGGATTTGGCCCGGCCTGCGCCGCCGCGATAGCCTGATCGACCGTGCCGGTCTCGTCCGGCCGATCCACCCCGACTCTCGACAACGAAGGCACACACTCGTGGCGAACATCAAGTCGCAGATCAAGCGCAACGGCACGAACGAGGCTGCCCGGCTGCGGAACAAGTCCGTCAAGTCGGCGCTGAAGACCGCCGTGCGCAGGTTCCGCGAGGCGGCGGACGCCGGCGACGTGGCGGGCGCCGAGACGGCAGCGCGAAGTGCCAACCGCGCCCTGGACAAGGCCGCGAGCAAGGGCGTCATCCACAAGAACCAGGCCG
This sequence comes from Candidatus Nanopelagicales bacterium, assembly GCA_039922855.1. GTDB lineage: Bacteria > Actinomycetota > Actinomycetes > S36-B12 > CAIYMF01 > JAFIHG01. The sequence continues at coordinate 2,034 of JBDTDW010000140.1, forward strand.
CGAACCGCAAGTCCGCGATCGCCGCGCGGGCCGCGGAGCTCACGAACGCCTGACACGTACCTCGCGAAGGCGCCGTACCCGAGCCGGGTGCGGCGCCTTCGTCGTGCTCAGGACCTGCCCCGGCTGCGCCGCTCGACGATGCGCAGCAGCGTGGCCTCGAGCAAGTAGCTGCCCTGCTCCCGGTCCAGGCCTGACTCCTCCAGAACCCGTCCGCGGACGTCTCGACCCTTGACCGCGGCGTCGGCGACGGCCAGCTCCCCGACGGCCCGTGCCAGTGCCGCCGGGTGCCAGTGCCCCACCCGTTCGCGGATGTCCTTCAGCTTGAACGGCGGGGCTCCCACGAACGAGGCGAGCTCGCCCTCTGACATGCCCCCGCGGGCCGCGGTGTAGCGCCCGAGCTGGCGCAGCCCACCGGCGACCGCAGCCGTGAGGGCCGGCCCGATGCCGGGGTCGTTCACGAGAGCCCAACGTGTCCTGCGTACGACCTCTGTCGCGCGCCCGTCCCACACCGCGTCGCTTATCAGGTAGCCCGGCATGTCCGCGACCCCGTCGTAGTAGCCGATCACGTCCTCGACGCCGATCGCCGAGCCTTCGATGTCCGATGCCAGCTGGGAGACCGCCGAAGCGAGCGTGCGCAAATCGTCGCCGAGGGCAGTCCGCAGCGCCGTGACCGCCTCGGGAGTGGCACGCCGGCCGTGGCGGGCAAGCTCACCGGCGACGAAGTCGTCCACGGCACGACCCTTGGGCTTCTCGCACGCCGCAACCGCGAGCCCGGCCTTCTTGAGCCGGTCCGCGACCCCGCGACCCTTGTTCCCCCCGGGGTGGACGACCACCAGGGCGATACCTTCGGGCAGCCCCTCGACCACCGCCGACGTGATCGCACTGACAATGGTCTCGTCGGCGGACTCCGCCCCACGGCACACCACAACCGCACTGTCCCCGAACAGGTTCGGGGACAGTGCCTCCACCAGCTCACCGAGCGCCGTCTCCGAGCCCAGGTCGACGTCGCGGCGCTCGATTCCGGCGTCCACGGCCCGAGCCTGCGCCACCAGCGCCG
>JBDTDW010000141.1:0-2671 GCA_039922855.1 Candidatus Nanopelagicales bacterium
TGGCCATGTGCGCCGAGGACAACATCTCGGTGGCGATGCCCTCCACGCCCGCGTCGTACTTCCACCTGCTGCGCTGGCAGGCGCACTCCCCGCTCTATCGGCCCCTTGTCGTCTTCACCCCGAAGTCTATGCTGCGCAACAAGGCTGCCGTCTCAGCGGCTGCGGACTTCACCAGCGGTACCTTCCGGCCGGTCCTGCCCGACGAGACCGCCTCGCCCGGTCAGGTTCGCAAGGTGCTGCTGTGCAGCGGGAAGTTCTATTGGGAGCTGGTTGCCGAGCGGGCCGCTCGTGGCATCACCGACACCGCCATCATCCGGCTCGAGCGCATGTACCCCGTGCCGGCCAACATGCTCCCGGTGGCGCTGGCACCGTACTCCGGCGCGCAGGAGGTCCGCTGGGTGCAGGAAGAGCCGGCCAACCAAGGTGCGTGGCCGTACATGGCCCTGACCCTTCCCGAGGTGATCGGGGGCCCGCTCACCCGGGTCTCCCGGTCGGCATCGGCATCCGCGGCCGTCGGCTCGCACCACCGCCACGAGGACGAGCAGCGGGCGCTGCTGACCCAGGCTTTCGCCTAGTCCGCTGCCGTGTACTTCACCGACAGAGGCATCGAGGAGCTGCAGGACCGTCGTGGCGAGGAGCAGGTCAGCCTGACCTGGCTGGCGGAACGGCTGCGCACGTTCGTCGACCTCAACCCCGAGTTCGAGACCCCGGTGGAGCGGCTCGCGGTGTGGCTGGCACGCCTGGACGACGACGACCCGGACGAGAGCTGAGGTCCGGTCCCCTGTCCACCCTCAGTTCGTGAGGACCAGCTTGCCGACGACGTCTCCAGCCGCGAGCCGCTCGAAGGCCGTCCGCGCATCGTGCAGGTCCCACTGGGCGTCGATGGTGGGCCGCAGCCCGGTGTCGACGCAGAGCTCGAGCAGGGCAGCCAGCTCCTCCCGCGTGCCCATCGTCGACCCGATGACCGAGAGCTGCAGGAAGTAGACCCGTGACAGGTCCGCGGGGGGATTCGATCCGCTGGTCGCCCCCGAGACCACCACGACCCCGCCGGGCCGCAACGCCTTCAACGAGTGCGACCAGGTGGCCGCGCCGACGGTCTCGATCACGGCGTCGACGCGCTCGGGTAGCCGGGCGCCGGTCTCGAACACCTCATGGGCGCCGAGCTGCAGCGCGCGGGCTCGCTTCTGCTCGGAACGGCTGGTGGCCCAGACCCGGAACCCGAGCACATCGGCGAGCTGGATCGCCGCGGTAGCAACACCTCCGCCGGCGCCCTGGACCAGGACTGTGTCACCCATACGCAGCCGGGACTTGGTCATCAGCATCCGGTACGCGGTCAGCCACGCCGTGGGCAGGCACGCGGCTTCGACGAACGAGAGCTCGACCGGCTTGGGGATCACGTTCGCCGCCGGCACCCACACGAAGTCCGCGAACGTGCCGGGGTGAACCTCTGACAACAGCGAGCGGTGTGGGTCCAGTGTCTCATCGCCGCGCCCGGCGTCCTTGTCGCCGATCACGGCGTGCACGACGACCTCAGCCCCGTCCTCCGTGACGCCCGCCGCATCGCAGCCCAGCACCATGGGAAGGCGGTCGATCGTGATCCCGACGCCGCGAAGCGTCCACAGGTCGTGGTGGTTCAGGCTGGCTGCCTTGACGGCCACCCGTACCCATCCCGGTGGCGGCTCAGGATCGGCGACCTCGCCGAGACTCAGCCCCGAGAGCGGGTCCTCGGGGTCGATGGAGGTTGCGGTTGCTGCGTACATGCAGCCCGACCCTACTGGGCGCGGCGCCGCGGTGCGCGCGGGCGCACCACGCCGTCGCGGACGGCTGCGGCAGACACGGCCGCTGCCACCGTGGCCGAGAGGCGTGGGTCGAACGGGTCCGGAACGATCCGCTCCGCCGTCAGGTCGCCAGCCACGAGCCCGGCGATCGCCTTGGCCGCGGCCAGCTTCATCCCCTCCGTGATACGGGTGGCACGGACATCGAGAGCCCCTCGGAAGATCCCGGGGAATGCCAGAACATTGTTGATCTGGTTTGGAAAGTCGCTGCGGCCCGTGGCGATCACCGCTGCACCGGCCGCGCGCGCGACCTCCGGGTGGACTTCCGGATCCGGGTTGGCCAGCGAGAACACGATCGACCGCGGTGCCATGGAGGAGATGGCGGACTGTCCCACCGTTCCGCCGGACACCCCGATGAAGACGTCGGAGCCCACCAGCGCGTCCTGCAACGACCCGGTCATGCCCGACGCGTTCGTACGAGCCGCCAGCCGCGCCTTCACCGGCGTGAGGTCGCCACGTGCGGGATCCAGCACACCGAGCCGGTCGCACACGACGACGTCGCGGACCCCGACGGCCAGCAGCATTTCCGTGATCGCCACCCCGGCAGCCCCGGCACCGGAGATCACCACGCGCAGGTCGGCGAGCTCGCGTGCGGTCAGCCTGGCAGCGTTCGTCAGGGCGGCTGTCGCGACGACCGCCGTGCCGTGCTGGTCGTCGTGGAAGACCGGGATGTCGAGCCTGGCCTGCAGCTTCTCCTCGATGTCGAAGCACCGCGGTGAGCTGATGTCCTCGAGGTTGATTCCGCCGTACGCGGGCGCAATCCGCACGACGGTGTCCACGATCTCGTCGACGTCCTGGGTGTCCAGGCAGATCGGGACGCAGTCGATCCCACCGAA
>JBDTDW010000142.1:0-28098 GCA_039922855.1 Candidatus Nanopelagicales bacterium
CCCCACTGCCTTCAGGCGCGGCGCCACGGCGCTGAGCCACCACAGGTTCATCGCCATCGGATTGGTGTAGTTCAGCAGCCAGGCGTCAGGACAGACCTGCTCCATGTCATGGGCAAGTCCAGTGAGCAGGGGGAAGGTGCGCAGCGCGCGGAAGATGCCACCGATCCCGAGCGTGTCCCCGATCGTCTGGCGAAGACCGAACCGCGCGGGGATATCGAAATCGGTGCGGGTGGCCGCCAGGCCACCGACCTGCACCATGTTGACAACGAACTCGGCACCGTCGAGCGCCTTTCGGCGGTCTAGCTCGCACGTCACGGTCGGGTGCACGTGGAGCTGCTCGGACACCTGCCGGGCGATCCCTTCGGCGGTGCCCAGCCGTTCTTCGTCGATGTCGTGCAGGCACACCCGCGAATCTGCGAGCTCCGGGTAGCTCAGGATGTCCACCAGCAGCTGTTGGGTGAACTCGACGCTGCCGGCGCCGACGAAGGTGATCGTGGTCATCGAGCAGGTCTCCTCGGGGCTGGTACTCCAGCACGTTCGACATATCGAACGACGTTCAGAGATACTATCGCATCGTGACGAGCCGGCGCTTTGGAAAGACCGATGTGGAACCGAGGTACGACGCGGAGCAGATAGCACGAATCCGTCGGCGTTCGGTCCCCGCGACGGAGAAGGGCTTCGGCGGCCCGACACACCGCTCTCGTATCACTGTCGAGGCGATCGTGGCCGACCACCCCCACGTGCGGGGTGGCCTGCTGGGCACGCCTCGAGCTCTCCTGCGGGAAGCGGCATTGACACAGAACATCACTGCGATGGCCGACTACTGCCAACGGCACGACGTCACGTTGTTTCCCCATGGGAAGACGACGATGGCCCCACAGCTGTGGGCTCGACAGCTGGCGGCCGGTGCAGGCGGGATCACAGTCGCCACCCCATCCCAAGCCCGTCTGGCGAGGAAGTTCGGGGTTCGGCGCGTGCTCGTGGCGAATGAGATCGTGGACGAGGGTGCGATCCGTTGGGTAGCTCAAGAGCTGAGCGCTGACAATGACTTCTCGTTCCTGTGCTACGTAGACAGCTTGGCGGGAGTGGAGCTTCTGGAGCACGCACTTGCCACGTGCGGATTCACGGGTCGGCTGCATGTGCTCGTGGAGCTCGGGCATGAGGATGGCCGGACCGGTGCTCGCGGTGAGGCCGCGGCGATCGAGGTGGCCGGTGCGGTCGGTCGGTCCGGTCACCTCGAGCTGGCCGGCATCGCAGGCTACGAGGGATCGCTCGTCGCGCCATCCGTGGAGGCCACGGCCGACCTGGCCCGCGGCTACTGCGAGCGGATGGCACAGCTGACCCTGTCGCTGCTCTCAACCGGCCACTTCCCCCAGCGCCCGGTTGTGACCGCAGGTGGGTCGGCGTATTTCGACGTCGTGGTCGGCGCGCTCGCGGGCACTGCCCAGTGGGATCTCGTCCTGCGCAGCGGCTGCTACCTCACTCACGACCATGGAACGTACGCCCGACTCTCACCATTCGAGCGCGCGCAGTCGGCCACCCCGGTGCTCGCACCCGCGCTCGAGGTGTGGGCGCCGGTGCTGTCACGGCCCGAACCCACGGTTGCCGTTCTGGGCGTTGGTCGTCGGGACATCTCGTTCGACGCCGGAAACCCCGTGGCACTCGGGGCTACAACCGCGGACGGAACAGAAGTCGTGGTCGACACAGCGTCGGTGGACCGGCTGTTCGACCAGCACGCGGTAGCTGCTGTGCCGATCGGCTCGGGTCTCGAGGTCGGGGACGAGGTCCGACTCGGCATCTCCCACCCGTGCACCACGTTCGACAAGTGGCGGTGGATCCCTGTCGTCGATGACCAAGACCGGATCGTCGATGTCGTACGGACCTTCTTCTGAACGACAGCGGCCGCCCGCGTGGTACTAGACGGCTTGGCCGATGGTTTGGCGCTGGCTTCCCAAGCCATCGACCGACAGCTCCACGACGTCCCCGGCCCGCAGGTAGCGAGGCGGCGTCATTCCCATCCCGACCCCGGCCGGAGTACCGGTGTTGATGAGGTCCCCGGGTTCGAGCACCATGAACTGGCTGACGTAGCGGACGATCTCGAGCACTGGGAAGATCATGTTGGCGGTGGTGCCTTGCTGGCGGGGGTCGCCGTTGACGCTCAGTTCCAGGCTCAGGTCCTGCGGATCGGGTATGTCGTCCGCGGTGACCAGCCACGGGCCGAGCGGGTTGAACGTCTCGCAGGACTTGCCTTTCACCCACTGGCCGCCCCGCTCTAGCTGGAAGTGGCGCTCCGAGACGTCGTGAGAGACGCAGTATCCGGCGATCGACTCGCGGGCCGCGATGACCGAGGGGAGGTAGCGGGCCGTCTTCGCGATCACGACCCCTAACTCGACCTCCCAGTCCGTCTTGTGGCTGCCGATCGGCAGGAGAACGTCGTCGTACGGACCGATCACTGTGTTGGGGGCCTTGAAGAACACGACCGGCTCGTCCGGGACGGGCATCGACGACTCGGCGGCGTGATCGCGGTAGTTGAGTCCGATGCACACGACCTTCCCAGGCCGGGCAACTGGTGCGCCCCACCGCTCGACGTCTTTGACCGGGGTGGAGCGCAGCGCGCTGTCACCGTCCAGCAGCGCCCGGAGTGCCTGCAGTCCACCGCCTGCGAAGAACTCAGCATCGAAGTCGCGTACCACGTCCGCGACATTCAGGACCAGACCATCACGAAGGACACCGGGCAGCTCGTGGCCTATCGGGCCGGTGCGAACGAGTTTCATCAGCGTCCTTTCCCTTGATCCCTCAGCCGGCGAACATGGTCGGTGGGCGGCCCGTGACGCCGGGGTGGTGCTGGAACACAGAGCCCGCGAGTGGTTGTTCTGTGCGGGCCCGGCCGTCGAGTCCTTCGGCCGCCGTCGTGATGAACAGCTCGGCGTAGTGCAGGCCACCGAACGCCATACTGCTCACCTGCGTGACCGGCAGAACCACCGACCTGTCGAGCTCACCGCTGGGCGAATAGCGCCTGATACAGCCCCCTCCCCACACCGCGACCCACAAGAACCCGTCAGCATCCACGGTCAGACCGTCGGGTACGCCCAGAGACGGTGGTATGGCTACCAGCGTCTGGCGGTCGTACGCCGTCCCGGATGCGAGGTCGAACCGCAGGGTGTCGACGGTGCCAGAGCCGGAGTCCACGAAGTACATGGTGCTCGCGTCCGCTGACCAGCCGAGGCCGTTGGAGATCGTCACTTCGGTGAGGCATCGACTCGGCACCTGGTCGGCCTCCAGGCAGTACAAGGACCCGGCCCCCGGGGTCTCGTCGTAGGCGAGCGTCCCAGCCCAGAAGCGACCGGCGGGATCACATCGTCCGTCGTTGAATCGTGTCCCCGGCGGCTGCTCGGGGGCCGAGATGACCGGTCCCATCGGTCGCCAGTCGTCGTCGTAGAACGCGAATCCCCTCTCCACGGCGGCGACCCAGCCACCTGAGGACCGCGGGACGACTGCGCCGACGGGCGTCTCGATCTCCCACATCTGACGCAGGCCGGTTGCCGGGTCGATGGCATGCACTCGGCCGGCGAGGATGTCGACCCAGAACAGCTGCTGGGACCGATCGTCCCAGCACGGTCCTTCGCTGAGCTCGCCTGCCATCGGGACGAGGACGTCGACCTCTGAAGGCTCGGTCAAAACCGGATCACGGCTTTCACCGGCTCACTGGCGCCCCCTGCGAGCGACATGAACGCTTGCGCCGAGTCCTCCACCGAGACCGACGTGGTCCAGGACAGGTCGAGGTCACCGGCCGCTCCGAGCGCAGTGGCGAAGTCCGCTGGGGTGTAGGCGAAAGAGCCGATGACGAGCTTCTCCGACCGGACCAGGTCGCGGCCGTCGAAGCCGGCACCCCCTTCGGCCAGCCCGAGCCACACGGTGGTCCCGCCCGGCCGAAGGTGAGAGATGGCCATGTGTCGGGTCTGGGCGCTCCCCACCGCGTCGATGATCACGTCGTACTCACCTGCCAGCTGCTCTGCGATCGCCGTCGCCCCGAGCCGATCGGCCAGCGCGAGCCGGGTTGTCGACCGGTCCACGACGGTGATCTCAGTCAGTCCCGTACGGCGCGCCCACAGGGTGCAGACCAGGCCTATGGTCCCCGCGCCGATCACGGCGGCGCGTATGTCCGTCTCACTGCCCACCTTGCGCCAGGCATGCACGGCGTTCGCGAGCGGCTCGACCAGCGAGGCGCTCTCCCACGCGAGCCCGTCCGGAATCTCGAGCAGGGAGCTGATGGGCACGACCGCCCTCTCGGCGAACCCTCCTGCACGCTGGACGCCCAGGAGCTCGCGGTGCCGGCAGATCTGCGGCTGGCCCCTTCGACACATGTCGCAATTGCCGCAGCTGAGCAACGGGTTCACCACGACTCGACGTCCATCCGGTGAGATGCCGGCGAACTCGTGACCCATCACGAGCGGCGGGGTTCGAGAATCGAGGTTTCGGAACCCGTGCAGCTCGCTGCCGCAGATCCCGGCCGCCTTGACATCGATGACGACCGCGTCGCCGCCAGCCAGCGGTTGCGGCAGGTCCTGCAGCTCCACGGTCCCGGGAGCGGTGAAGACCAGTCCGCGCATCGTCCTGCTGGGGCTGACCTGTGCGCTGGTCACGAGTCTCCTTCGGCTGCAACCACATCGATCTCGACAAGTATGTTCAAGAGCTGGGAGCCGACAGTGGTGCGCACCGGGTAGGGCTGGGAGAATACCCGTTCGTATGTCGAATTGAACCCGGCGAAGTCCGCCTCGAGCCGAGCCAGGTGCGCGGTGACCTTCACGACGTCCGCCAGACCGAGTCCGACCTCGCTCAGGGCTCTTTCCACGTTGCGCAACGTGACCTCCGTCTGGGCGCTGATCCCCTCCGGGATCAACCCGGTAGCTGGGTCCTGAGGGCCGAAACCTGCGGTGAAGACGAGGCCGTGCGCCACTGTCAGATGGCTGTACGCGCCTCCCGGAGGGGGCAGCTCACTGCTGGTCAGGAAGCGTGGGCTCACTGGTCACCTTTCTGCGCTTGTCTTTGCGGCTTGTCTCTGAGGTGGCATCACATGAGTGCTAGCTGTCCGCCGTCGACGACGAGCTCCGCACCGTGCACGAACGAGGCATCGTCCGAGGCGAGGAAGGCATAGGCCGCAGCCACCTCGAAGTCCTGACCTATACGACCCAGTGGGATGTTGTCCCGCGCGTACGCGGATGCGAAGGCGGCACCCCCGAGGTCCGCGGAGATCTCGGAGTTCAGGGGCGTGTCGATGTAACCCGGGCAGAGCGCGTTGACCCGGATGCCGTGTCTTCCCAGCTCGACGGCCATCGTCTTGGTCAGCAGTAGAACACCACCCTTGGACGCGTTGTAGTGGGCGTAGTCGGCCTCGCCCGCGATCCCGTTCGTCGAACACATGTTGACGATCGCGCCGCCTTGTCCCTGGTCGACCAGAAGCCGGGAGACTGCCTGGGCGACCAGGAACATCCCGCGCAGGTTCACCGCGATCATCTGGTCCCAGTGGGCTGGCGTTATCTCCAGGAACGGCTCGCGCCAGGAGACTCCAGCGTTGTTGATGAGCACATCGATGCCCCCCATGGCCTTGGCGGCGGCGGAGACCAGTCCGGCCACGTCTGCTTCGCGGGTGACGTCGAAGGCCCCGCCGAACACCTGGCCCGGGGCGGCGAGGTTCACCTCGACCACCGCGGTCACCTCGGCGGCGTCCAGGCCGCCGAGGAACACGGTGGCGCCCTCCTGCAGGAACCGTCGTGCGGCCGCTAGGCCGATGCCGCTGCTTCCCCCGCTGATGAGCACCCGCTTGCCTGCGAGGCCTCTCACGCCGACCTCACCCCGCCCTCACATATTTGTCGATATTTCGAACGGTATTCGGTGGATCGACAGATTGCCAAGGTAGTAAGCATCTCCGTGCCGTGTCAATCGCCGCTCGTGAGTGCCTGTTTGACCCGAAATCGGACTGCTCCCTAGACTCACGTTCGAGATGTCGGGCGACGATCGAAACCACGACCGAGCCGGTCATGCGGCGTCGGCCCCGAGACGAGTGGTTCCGGCCGCCAGCCGGGCCCTGGACATCCTCGAGCTGTTCTTGCAGGCCCCCCTGCTCTCTGCTGCGGACATCGTCAACCGGCTGGGCCTGCCCAGGACGACCGTCCACGAGCTGGTGACCACGCTCGTGGACCGCCGCTACCTCGTCCGGGTTCCCGGCCAGCCGGTGCGGTACCGGGTCGGAGTGCGACTGTTCCAGCTCGGCAGTGTCTATGCCGAGGAGCTCGAGCTGAGTAGGGAGGCCCAGGACGTCGCCACCGACGTGTCCGCCGCGTGCGACGAGACCGTGCACGTGGCCGTGCTCGAGGGAGCCGACGTCATGTACATCGCACGTATCGAGAGCACGCAGCCGGTACGGATGTTCTCGGCCGTGGGCCGGCGCATGCCCGCCCGATGCACGGGCGTGGGCAAGGTGCTCCTGTCCGGCGTTTCCGGCCCGGTGCTCGACGCCCTCTACCCCAAGGGTTCGCCGCTGACCGCGATGACGCCCAACTCCATCGTCTCCCACGCTCGCCTGCGCGCCCAGCTCAAGGAGATCGCCCACCGCGGCCTGGCCTACGACGACGCCGAGTCGAATGCCGACGTCCAGTGTGTCGCGGCTCCGATATATGACCGGTCCAGGGCCATGGTCGCTGCCATGAGCATCTCCGTCCCGACCATGAGATGGGACGACGTGCGGCGCGACCAACTCTCCGAACTTGTGCTCGCGGGCGCGCGTGAGCTCTCGGAGCGGCTCGGTTGCCCCCCCGACGTGTTCGACGTAGCCCATTAGCGCGACACCCACGGGTGTCAGCGAACGCGAGGATCCCGGTCTGATGCGCTTCACGGAGCCACGTCCTCAGCTGGTGTGAGCAACACGGGAGCACTCGACCCCGGTCAGCGCCACGCCGGACTCCGCGTGGAAGAGGAACACTGCCGTCGGGTCGATCGCCAGGTGGATCCGGGTCCCTGGCGTCGGGCGTTCTTTCGCCGGGACCTGCACCACGACCAGCTCATCGGTCTGCACCTGCCGTTCCCCAGCACGCGGGTCACCTCCACCGACCTCCATCCGGACATGCACCAGGTTGTGGCTGCCCAGTGGCTCCACGAAGTCCACTATCGCGATCGCTGCCGTCTCGTCGGCGCCCACGATCCGGAAGGACTCCGGGCGGACACCGACCGTCACCTCGTCGAGTCCCGGCCCAACTCGTGAGACGGACAGGCCGCCCCACATCACCTGGCCGTCGACGACCGGTACCCGGGCAAGGTTCATCGCGGGGCTACCCATGAACCCGGCGACGAAGGTGTTGGCGGGGGACTCGTAGATCTCCTGCGGGGATCCCAGCTGTTGCGACGCACCTTCGGACATGACACAGATCCGGTCGCCGAGCGTCATGGCTTCGACCTGGTCGTGCGTCACGTAGATCGTGGTGATGCCTAGCCGGCGATGAAGCTGCTTGAGCTGGCCGCGGACCTCTGAGCGCAGCTTCGCATCGAGGTTGGACAGGGGTTCGTCGAGGAGAAATACCTGCGGCTCACGCACGAGTGCCCGCCCCATCGCGACCCGCTGTCGCTGTCCTCCCGACAGCTGAGCGGGCTTGCGCTCGAGCAGCGACTCCAGGCCTAGCATCGCGCTGGTCCGTCGGACCCGCTCATCCACCTCGTGCTTCGGGGTCTTGCGCTGGCGAAGCCCGTAAGCCAGGTTTCGATAGACACTCATGTGTGGGTAGAGCGCATAGTTCTGGAACACCATCGCGATGTCCCGCTCCCCGGGATCCATCGAGTTGACCACGCGACCCCCGATGAGGATGTCTCCGGATGTCGGCTTGTCCAAGCCGGCCAGCAGACGAAGCGCCGTGCTCTTCCCGCACCCGGAAGGTCCCACCATGATGATGAACTCGCCGTCGGCGACATCGAGGCTCAGTTCGCGGAGGGCGAAGACGTCGCTGCCGTAACGCCTTGTCACGTTCCGCAGTTCAACTTGTGCCACAGGGCACCCCTTGACTCAATCGTGAAACCGGCATCGCTATCCCTTCAGCCCGGTAGCGGCCACAGAGCGCACGAAATAGCGCTGCGCGGCGAAGAAGATGACCAGCATCGGCAGCAGGCTCATGACGTTCCCAGCCATGAGCAAGGTCCATTGCGTCGCGTGAGCACTCTGGAAGAACGTCAGACCGAGTGGCAGCGTCATGTTCGACTGAGAGTCGATCACGATCAGCGGCCAAAGGAAGTTGTTCCACGAATCCAGGAATGTCAGTGCCGCAAGTGTTGACAAGGCAGGGAGTGACAGTGGAAGAACAATCTTGAACAGCACCCCGATGCGTGAGGTGCCGTCAATCCGTGCCGCTTCCTCGAGCTCCACCGGAATGGTACGAAAGAACTGCCTGAGGAAGAAGATGCCGAACGCGGTCACCAGATTGGGCACGATCAGCGCCCCGAGGTGGTCTATCCCGACTCCGGAAGCGACATTGATCCCGAGCCATTTCACGATGAGGAACTCCGGGATCATCGTGACTTGAAACGGCACCATCAGCGTGACCATGAGCGAGGCGAACAGCAGCGACTTCCCCGGGAAACGCAGTCTGGCGAAGGCGTAGCCGGCCAAGCTGCAGAGCACCAAGTTCGACAGCACGACGATCACAGCGACGATGGCGCTGTTGAGGAAGAACTGGCCGAAAGGCGCAGCATTGAGCGCATCCGGGTAGTTCGTCCACCTGATGGCGTGGGGGACCAGGGTGGGGGGGAACTGAGCCGCCTCGTCTGGTGTCTCGAGCGAGGTGATCAGCATCCACAGAAGAGGGACGAGCAACACGAAGGTGATGGGGATGAGGACCAGGTGCCAAGGGCTAGGCACTCGAGATCCACGGGCGTCCGGCACCAGGTTGCTGGTGCTTGTCCCGGACACCACGTCGTCGGGGACGGTCACGACCGTGTGTGCTGTCATGAGCTGTAGTGGACGAACTTGTTGCCCAGCCAGAACTGGATGGCGGTGACCAGGGCGATGACCAGGAACAAGGCGTACGCCATGGCGGCGGCATAACCGGCGTTGAACTGTCGAAACGCCTGGTCCCACAAGTAGTAGACGACGACGGATGTCGAGTAGAGCGGGCCCCCACGGGTGCTCAGGTAGACCTCGTCGAACAACTGCAGGGCATTGATGGTCAGCCAGACGACGAGGAACAAGGTCGCCGGACTGAGCAGCGGGACCACGATCGTCCGTAGCACCGTCAACCGGCTCGCACCGTCGATCGCGGCGGCGTCGAGGACATCTTGCGGGATGCCCTGTAGCGCCGCCAGGTAGATGACCACCGCGAACCCGGTCCATCCCCACACGGTCATCAGCACGATCACGAAGAGCGCTTGGCTTGGGTCGGACATGAACGGCTGCTGCGGAATGTGGAGCAGGCTGAGCCCGTAGTTGATCACCCCGTAGACGGGGTCGAAGAGCCACAGGAAGACGATCGCGGTCGAGATCGATGAAACTGCCATGGTGACGTACGCCGCCGTGCGGTAGATCGATATCCCACGGATCTTCCGGTTGAGGGCGACCGCGATCAGGAAGCCGACGACGATGGTGCCGGGAACGAACAGCGACGTGTACACGATGGTGTGCTGGATCGCTCCGGCGAACAGCGGGTCGTTCGCCATCTGCCGATAGTTCGCCGTGCCCACCCAAGGTGTGTCAGGCGTGAGCAGATCGGCCTTCTGGAAGGACAGCAGCAACGACCACGCGATCGGCAGCAGGCCGAAGATGGCGATAAATATCGTCGCCGGAGATGCGAAGAGCCACCCGGTGGCGCTCTCAGAGCGAGCAACTCGGCGTACGAGGCGCCGGCCGGGCCTGCTGGAGGTAGGGGCAGCAGCAACCGCCATGTCAGCTCCCGGTAGCGAGAACCTGGTTGACCTGCGTGGCGGCCGAGGTCAGGGCTGACTGCGGATCACTCTTGTTGAGCATCACAGAGACGATCGCATTGCCGAGGATCTCGGAGATCTTGGGATAGGTCGTCACCTGAGGACGAGCTTGTTGGACGTTGGCGAGGTTGTTGATGAATAACCCGACCCCGGGCAGCGCCTTGTCCATGCTGGCAACGAACGGTGCGTCCGTGGCCAACGACTGGCGCGTCGGCAGGTCTCCGGTTGCCAGCGAGAAAGCCTTGACCTGTTCCTTCGCCGTCAGCCAGACGACGAAGTCGGTGGCAGCCTTCGCCCGCGCGTCTCCGTTCTTGAACACCACCCAGTTGTCGGGCCCCGCGATCGTCTGGTGACCGCCGCTGGAACCCTCATACGCGGGCATGATCTGGACGCCGTAGTCGACCTTGGGGAACGACGAAAGGTCCCACGGCCCCGTGATGATCATCCCGACCTTACCCGCGTTGAACAGGTTCTCGGACTTGTCGTTGGAGGTGTCGAGGAAGACGGACTTGTCCGTCACCGCCATGTCGCGCAGCGTCGTCAGCGCCTGGACGCCTTGCGGGGAGTTGAATGCCGCCTGCTTGTTGTCCGGAGTGAGGAGCTGGCCGCCGGCCTCCCACAGCATGGCCTCCCAGTGCCAGACCGTGTCTTCGCTGCCGTCGGCGGGGATAGTCCAGCCGAATTGCTTCTGCGCCGGATTGGTCATGGCTCGTGCGGCGTTCTCGAAGTCCGTCCAGGTCCACGTAGGTGTCGGGGTGGGCACGCCCACCGCAGCGAACATCTTCTTGTTGTAGACGATCGCGAGGTTGTCCACGAGCGCCGGCATCCCGATCACCTTGCCGTTGACTGTTGCGACGTCGCTCTCGCCCGTGGGGAAGTCGCCCCAGTCCACTCCCGGTGCCTTCACCGTCTCCGTCAGGTCGACCACCAGGGGGATCTTGGCGACGCTCGGAGCCCAGGAGCCGTACAGGTACGCGACATCAGGTGGGGTGCCACCGCTCACGGCGGTCAACACCTTCTGCAGCGCATAGTCGTTGTTCACATAGAGCGTAGTGACGTTCACATTGGGGTGCTGTGCGTTGTACTCCTTGACCAACGCGTTGAACTCCGTGCCCTCGGTGTCGGTCCAGCCGTGCCAGACCACCACCGACACCTTTCCGCCGCTGGTTCCTGAACCACTCCCACCGCCGTCGCTGCCACTGCCGCAGCCGGCAATTGCCGTCACCAGCAAACCGGCCGCCAGTACTGCCAGACCTACCCGAGCCCTCATGACTGGACCTCTCGTCGGTCGCCAACCCCGTGGAGCGTGTATCTTGTTCGAAATATCGAACGATGTACGGTAGAGCGTCAAGGAACGGTATCGACGGCCATGGGACGTGTCAACGCATTCGCGGTCCCGATTCGGTGACGAATCCATACCCAGCCCTGGAGGAAGGTCACGTGATCGGAGCCACGTATTCCATGAGCAGGTTGTCGTGCCAGCATTTGCCCTCGGTGTCGTGTTCATACCGGTGCATCACACCAATTGGCTCGAAGCCGCAAGCCCGGTAGCACGCGATCGCAGCGATATTGTTCAGGGCGGGGTCGCTGGTGATCCGGTGGTGGCCTCGTACCTCCACGAGCCACCGCAGGATCACTGCGACGACCTCGCGGCCGAGCCCCCGGCGGTGCACCGAACCTGCCAGGAACACCTCGATGCTGGCCACCGCATACTCGGGGTCATCGCCCTCCCGCGCCTGAATCATCCCGATGACCGCGCCGTCGGGCCCGATGTCGTGAGCACCTGACAGCTCGATCGCGAACAGCGTTTTCGACTGTGAGGCAGCGTCGGCATTCAGGAAATCGGGACCGTGCCACCAACGGGCCACCTCCCGGGACCGACGGATCGCGGTGAGAGTCGCGCTGTCTTCGGCGGTGACCGGGCGAAGGACGGTGCGCATGGTCCGCAGGGTCAGATCGGCCGTGGACACGGACCCATGGTGCCGCTGCCGTGGGAGGGTGTCAGCGTGATCGTGGGGATAGGCGTCGACATCGTGGACGTGCGCAGGTTCGTCGCCGTGATGGGTCGTACCCCGCGGCTGCAGGAGCGACTGTTCACCGCGAGGGAGCGCGTGAGGCACGACGGGACCCCGCTGGACGCCACGTCGCTGGCGGCCCGCTTCGCAGCCAAGGAGGCGGTAGCCAAGGCGCTTGGCGTGCCGGGCGGTATGGACTGGCACGACTGCGAAGTCGTCGCCGCCGCCTCTGGCCAGCCGGCGCTGGAGCTGCGCTGGACGGTGGCCGCGGCCGCCGCAGACATCGGGGCGCACGCGTGGTCGTTGTCTCTGAGCCACGACGGTGGCCTCGCGATCGCCTACGTCGTAGCGGAGGGCCTGTGACCGGCACCCTGACAAGCGGCCCCACGGCGGACAGCGTCGCCGTGCCGGTGGCGCAGGTCCGCCGGCTGGAGGCCGCGGCGATGGCGGTGCTGCCCGAAGGCGCGCTGATGCAGCGGGCCGCTGCCGGGCTCGCCGTCGTGTGCGCGGCCGAGCTCAAGAGCCGGGTCGGGCAGGTGACCGGGTCTCGGGTCCTGCTGCTGGTGGGCGCCGGCGACAACGGTGGCGACGCCTTGTACGCCGGGGCCCGTTTGGCGCGTCGCGGCGCCCGTGTCGATGCGCTGCTCGTCGACAAGCGGTGGCACGTACGCGGCGCGCAGGCGTTGCGGGCGGCCGGCGGCCGGGTGCAGGAGGTCGACGACCTGATCGTTGCTGGTGAGCAGATCGCGTCGACGGATCTGGTCCTCGACGCGATCCTCGGGATCGGGGGCCGCGGCGGGTTGCGCGAGCCGGCGGCCACCCTGGCGGGGATCGCATATGCAACTGAGGTGCCGGTGGTCGCGGTCGACCTACCTAGCGGTGTCGACGCCGACACCGGCTGGGTCGAGGGAGCCGCCGTCCATGCCGGGCGCACCGTCGTGCTCGGCGTGCTCAAGCCCGGACTGCTGGCAGGACCGGGTACGAGCCATGCCGGCGAGCTCACCGTCATCGACATCGGGCTGGACCTGCGAGGTGCGGCGGACCTGCCCGGGTCAGTCCGGCTGATGACCGACAGCCTTGCAGCGCAAGCGATCCCGCGTCCGGGTGCCGCCGACGACAAGTACACGCGCGGGGTCCTCGGGATCACCGCCGGCTCGGCGACGTACCCGGGTGCCGCGATCCTGTGCACCGGGGCTGCGCGGCACGGCGCCGCCGGGCTGGTCAGATACGTAGGTCCGGTGTCGGGCGAAGTGGTCCGGCGCTGGCCCGATGTGGTCGCGTCCGAGGGCAGCCCCGCCGGTGCCGGACGGGTGCAGTGCTGGCTGGCCGGGCCCGGGCGCGGGACCGACGAGGACGCTCGCCGGGCGGCCTTGGAGGCGCTCGCCAGTGAGGTCGTCGTCGTACTCGACGCCGACGCGCTCACGCTGCTGGCGGGCCACGACGACGTCCGGGCAGCCGTACGCACGCGCCTCGCACCCACCGTCCTGACCCCGCACGCCGGCGAGTTCGCGCGTCTCGGGGGCGCGGACCCCGGCCGCGATCGGATCGGTGCGGTACGGGGGCTGGCCGCGAACTTGCGCGCGGTGGTACTTCTCAAAGGGTCCGCCACGGTCGTTGCGGACCCGGAAGGCACGACGTACGTCTCGAACAATGCCCCGCCCGAGCTTGCCACCGCCGGCTCCGGGGACGTGCTGTCCGGGATCGTGGGGTCCCTGCTCGCGCACGCTCAGGCGCAGTCCGAGCGTCACGGCACGCAGCTGTCGGACGCGAGCGCCGCCGCGCTGGCGGCCGCCGCCGCGTACGTCCACGGCCTGGCCGGTTCGGTCGCGGCGTCATCGGGTCGCCCGGTCGCGGCGGTGGACGTCGTCGCCGCGGTGCCCGCGGCGGTGGCCCGGCTGCGGGCCGCGACCGGGTCCTGACCCTGCCCTGCGGGCCCGGGCAGGGGCGGTGAGGCAGGATCAGCAGGTGACGCCGGACGCTCAGGACGTGGGGGGGAACGACCAGCAGGGGTGGTCGCAGTCGGCCCGTCGCCGCGGGGCTGTCGCCGTCGTCGATCTGGCGGCCGTCACCCACAACACCGCCCGGATGCTCGCAGCGGCCGGTGGAGCTGCGGTCATGGCGGTCGTGAAGGCCGACGCCTACGGCCACGGGCTGGTGCCCTGCGCCCTCGCCGCGCAGCGCGGCGGCGCCACCTGGCTGGGCACCGCGCTGTTCGAGGAGGCGCTGCGCCTGCGCGACGCCGGCGTCGGCGGCCCGATCCTGGCCTGGTTGTCCGGACCGGGAGCGGACTGGGACGCCGTGCTGGCCCGCGGCATCGACGTGTCGGTCTCAGCCCCCTGGGCACTGCCAGAGCTCACGGCGGCCGCCGGTCGTGTCGGGCGCCCGGCCCGGGTCCACCTCAAGGTAGACACCGGCCTGTCGCGGGCCGGATCGCAGCCGACCGACTGGCCCGATCTGGTCACCGCTGCGGCCCAGGCGCAGGCCCTGGGAGCGGTGGAGGTCGTCGGCCTCTGGTCCCACCTGGCGTGCGCGGACACCCCGGAACACCCGGCAAACTCCACTGCGCTGCAACGGTTCCATGACGCATACGGTCAGGCGACCGCCGCCGGTCTGACACCCCAGGTGCGGCACCTGGCGAACTCGGCTGCGACGCTGGCGCTTCCAGACACCCGCCTGGACCTCGTGCGCCCTGGCATCGCGTTGTACGGGATCTCCCCCGGCGAGCAGATCGGCACCGTCCGGGCCCTGGGGTTGCGGGCGGCGATGTCGTTGCGGGCACGCCTCGCGCTGGTCAAGCGGGTGCCGGCAGGGCAGGGCGTGTCGTACGGGCACGCGTACGTCACGGACCGCGAAACGGTGCTGGGACTGGTCCCGCTCGGGTACGGCGACGGCATCGCCCGTTCGGCGGCGAATCGCGGTCCGGTGCAGGCGGGACTGCTTCGGACGTCCGTGGTCGGGCAGGTGTGCATGGACCAGGTGGTCGTGGACCTCGGCCCGGGCTCCGCTGCCCGCATCGGCGACGAGGTCGTGCTTTTCGGAGACGCCGGCACCGGCGTGCCGGAGGTGGAGGACTGGGGTCGGGCCACCGGAACCATCGGCTATGAGGTGGTCACCCGCATCGGCCCGCGCGTCCCCCGCGCCTACGTGGGTGGTGTCGCATGAGCGCTCTTGACGACCTTCGCAACCTCGCCGGCCGGCTTCCCGGGGAGCCGGGGCGCTTCGCCGGCGCGATCGGCGCCGCGGGTGCTGCGCTGACCGTCGGCGCCGCACTGGGAGTGGCGGCCGAGCGCGCGTTGGTCCGCCGCGGGCCGCGCCACGACGACGACGGGGACCGCGAGCTGGGCACTCTGCGCGGACGGGTGGTCCCGGTCGTGGCCAGCGACGGGGTGCCCCTGCACGTCGAGGTGGACGAGCCGCGCGGGTCCCCCGCCCGAACTGGCGCCGACGCACTCACGGTGGTGTTCTGCCACGGGTTCGCGTTGACGCAGGACACCTGGCACTACCAGCGCCGCGACCTGCGGTCCTTGGGCCGGCTCGTGTTCTGGGACCAGCGCAGTCACGGCCGGTCCGGTCGCTCGGCGGCGGAGTCCGAAACGATCGACCAGCTCGGCCAGGACCTTGCTTCCGTCATCGACGCGACCTGCCCGCCTGATGGCCCCGTGGTGCTGGTCGGGCACTCGATGGGCGGGATGACCGTGATGGCGTACGCCGAGCTGCGTCCGGCGGACTTCGGGTCCCGGGTGCGCGGCGTCGCGCTGATCGCCACGTCGGCCGGTGGGCTGACCACCGATGTGCTGCTCGGCCTGCCGCCCGCGCTCTCGCGTGGCCTGTGGCGGCTCACCCCTGGCGTGGTCAGCGGCCTCGTGCGGCAGAAGGACTTCGTGGAGCGGACCCGGCAGATGGGCAGCGACCTCGGACTCGTGCTGACCCGGCACTACTCGTTCGGGTCGCAGGTGTCCCCGGCGCTGGCCGAGTTCGTGCACGACATGATCTGGGCTACGCCCATCGAGGTCGTGGGGGAATTCCTGCCTACGCTGGACACCCACGACAAGCGCACCGCGATCCAGGCGCTGCAGCGCGTCGATACCGTCGTCATGGTCGGCGAGAAGGACCTCATGACACCCCCGAGCCACAGCGAGGCGATCGTGGCGCAGCTGCCCGGAGTTGAGCTGGTCCGGATCCCCGGCAGCGGCCACATGGTCATGCTTGAGCGCTACCCCGACGTGAACGACCAGGTGCGAGCCCTCGTCTCCCGGGTCCGCAAGGATCTCGCGACGAACGGATGAACGCGCGGGTGCTGGAACGCGTCGTCACCGACCGGGACGCCATGCACGCGCTGGGCAAAGAGCTCGCGGTTCTGCTGAGGGCCGGGGACCTGGTGCTGCTGTCCGGGGAGCTCGGCGCCGGCAAGACGACCCTCGCGCAGGGCATCGGGGAAGGCCTGCACGTCCGAGGCCCCGTCACCTCCCCGACGTTCGTCCTGGCCCGGGTGCACCCCAACCTGGGTACTGGACCTGCCCTCGTGCACGTCGACGCGTACCGGTTGGCCGGCTTGCACGAGGTCGACGACCTCGACCTCGACGCCTCGCTCGAGGGCGCAGTCACCCTCGTGGAGTGGGGTGAGGGCAAGGCCGACGGGCTCGCCGAGGACCGGCTCGTGATCCGGATCGCACGCACCCTGGGCGCCCCGGTGCCGGGCGACCAACGCGAGGACGAGGACCAGGACGAGCCTCGCACCGTCACGGTCACCGCAATCGGCCCGCGTTGGTCGGTGCCACAGGCTGACCCTGCCGAGGGCACCCACACACCGGCCGCGCCCGGCGCGGCCTCGTAGGCTGCGAGCGTGCTGCTGCTGGCGATCGATACCTCGGCCAGTGCGGTAACGGTGGCCCTGCACGACGGCACGAGGGTGGTTGCCGAGGCGTTCGAGGAGAGCCCGCAGGCGCACGGCGAGCGGCTCGCGCCTCAGGTGCAGCAGGTGCTGCGCGAGGCCGGGGCAACCCCGGCGGACCTCACATCGGTCGCTGTCGGGATCGGGCCGGGACCGTACACCGGGCTGCGCGTAGGCATCGTGACCGGGAAGGTCATGGCGTACGCCCTCGCCATCCCGGTCGGAGGGGTGTGCTCCCTGGACGCGCTGGCCTGGCTCGCGGTCCGAACCAAGACCGTGGCCGGCGCCTTCGCGGTCGCGACCGACGCGCGGCGCAAGGAGGTCTACCTGGCCCGTTACGACGCCGATGCGGTACGGCTCAGTGGCCCGGACGTGCTGCGTCCGGGCGACGTCGCGGCCGAGGTACGCACCGGACCGGTCGTGGGAGCGGGCCTGTACCCCGAGTTGTTCACCCACCTGCTCGGCCCGACGCGGGTGACCGGGGGAGCCGTGGCCGCGTACGCCGTCGGTGTGCTGCACGCCGGGTATGAGCTGGCGGACCCGACGCCGATGTACCTGCGTCGCCCCGACGCCGTCCCCTCGGTCGCTTCCAAGACGGTGCTGCAGTGACGGGGGCGGCGGACCTCCGGTTGCGGCGGATGCGGTGGTGGGACGCCGAACCGGTGCTGGCGCTGGAGCGCGAGCTGTTCACGGACCCCTGGAGCCTGGAGGCGCTGCTGTCCGAGCTGGCGTACGTCCCGCAGACCCGCTGGTACGTCGTGTCCCAGGACGATCAGGGCATGACCGGCTACGTGGGGTTGCGCGCCGTGGGCCCGGACGCGGACGTGCAGACCCTCGCCGTCGCCGGACGCGCACAGGGCCACGGCGTCGGTGGCGGACTGCTGGACGCGCTGCTGGACGAGGCCCGGGAACGCCGCTGCACCGAGGTGTTCCTCGAGGTCCGGGCCGACAACGCCGCCGCGCTCGCGCTCTACGCTGCGCGCGGCTTCGTCAGCACCGGCGTGCGCCAGGACTACTACGGCCCGGCTCAGGACGCCCTGCTGATGCGGCTGGACCTCGCTGCCTCGGAGGTGGTGGTCCGGTGAGCCCTGACGCCGCCCTCGTGCTCGGGATCGAGACGTCGTGCGACGAGACCGGTGTCGGCCTGGTCTGCGGCACCGAGCTGCTCGCCGACGCGATCGCCAGCAGTGTCAAGGAGCACGCGCGGTTCGGTGGTGTCATCCCGGAGATCGCCAGTCGTGCCCACCTCGAGGCGATGATCCCCACGATCGAGCTGTCGTGCCGGCGGGCCGGCGTCAGACTCCAGGACGTCGACGCGATCGCGGTCACCGCCGGTCCTGGCCTGGTCGGGGCCCTGCTGGTCGGGGTCGCGGCCGCGAAAGCCCTGGCACTCTCGCTGGGCAAGCCGTTGTACGGCGTGAACCATCTGGCCGCGCACGTGGCCGTGGACCAGCTCGAGCACGGGCCGCTGCCGGAGCCGACGATGGCGCTGCTGGTGTCCGGCGGGCACTCGTCGCTGTTGCTCGTACCCGATGTCACCAGCGACATTCGGCCCCTCGGCGCCACGATCGACGACGCCGCGGGCGAGGCGTTCGACAAGGTCGCGCGGCTGCTGGGCCTGCCTTTCCCCGGCGGCCCGTGGATCGACAAGGCGGCCGTCGACGGCGACGCGGCCTTCGTACGGTTCCCGCGCGGGCTGACCTCTGCCCGCGACATGGCGCGACACCGTTTCGACTTCTCCTTCTCCGGCCTGAAGACAGCGGTGGCTCGGTGGATCGAGACCCGTGCGGCGCAGGGGGAGCCGGTGCCGGTGAAAGACGTCGCAGCGGCCTTCCAGGAGGCCGTGGTCGACGTGCTCACCCGCAAGGCGCTGCTGGCCTGCCAGGAGCACGGCGTGGACCACCTGGTCATCGGCGGCGGTGTCGCGGCCAACACCCGGCTGCGCGCCATGGCGCAGCAGCGCTGCGACGACGCCGGCGTACGACTGCGGGTGCCACGTCCGGGCCTGTGCACCGACAACGGCGCGATGGTTGCCGCCCTGGGCGCCGAGCTGGTCGGCCGCGGTCGGCCGGCGAGCGCCCTCACGCTGCCGGCTGACTCCTCCCTGCCGGTCACCACGGTGACCGTGTCCCCCTGACGGCGCACCCCCCACCCCCACTTTTCTTCCCTTTGGGGCGATCAAGGCAGTTGAGCTCCCTAGATCGCCCCAAAGGGAAGATCAAGGGAGCTCGGGACCCGCTGGCTGGCACTGGGGCCGGGGGTGTGATGCGCTCGGGGGATGACGACTGCGCTGGACGAGCTGCTCGGGAGCGGACCGCATGCCATCGACGGGGGGCTGGCCAGCGAGCTGGAGGCTCGGGGTGCCGACCTCGGCGGGGACCTGTGGTCGGCCCGGGTGCTGCGCGAGGACCCCGACGTCGTACGCGACGTGCATGCCGCGTACTTCCGCGCCGGCGCAGCCGTGGGGATCTCGGCGTCGTACCAGGCATCGCGGGCCGGGATCGTACGAGCCGGGGGCAGCGCCCAGGAGGCGGACCGGCTGCTCGCGCTGTCGGTACGGCTGGTGCGCGAGGCCGCGGACCAGGTACTCGCCGAGGGGGTAGGCACCCCGCGACTTGTCGCAGCGTCGGTCGGCCCCTTCGGCGCGACCCGCCACGACGGGTCCGAGTACCGCGGCGGCTACGGGCTGTCCCACGAGGAGCTTGTCGCGTTCCACCGCGAGCGCCTCGACGTCCTCGTCGCCGCCGGCCCGGACCTGATCGCGATCGAGACCATCCCGGACATCCTGGAGGCACAGGCGCTGGTCGAGGTGCTGGCCGACCATCCGGACCTCCCGGCCTGGCTGTCGTACTCCTGCACCGACGGCGTGAGCACCTGCGCCGGCCAGCCGTTCGCCGAGGCCGTCGCGGTTGCGGTGTCCGCGCCGACGGTACGAGCGGTGGGAGTCAACTGCACCGCCCCGGAGTACGTGGGTGCCTTGCTCGCGGCCGGAGCATCGGCCCGTGGGGTCCACCCGTACGTGGTGTACCCCAACGCCGGGCGGGTCTGGGACGGCGTCGCGTCGCGGTGGCTCGGTGCCGGCTCGGACCTGCTGGCACCGGCAGCCGTACGGGAGTGGGTGGGCCTGGGCGCGGCCCTGGTAGGTGGCTGCTGCGGCCTTGGCCCCGCCGCAGTCCACGACATCGCCACCACCCTGTCGCCCTGACCCGCTCGAAGGACGCGCACGGCTGGCACTCAGGTTGACCGAGTGCCAGCCGGCGTCCTAAGGTCAGTAGCAGTTGGCACTCGTACGTTGAGACTGCCAATCGCACGCGTTCCACCGGTCGTCCGGCACCCGCGACGACGGCTCGGCCGGTGTGCGTGCGTCCCGTTCCATCCCGTTCGTCGACAATCCCGCAAGGGGGAGGTCAGACCGTGTCGGTCACCATCAAGCCCCTCGAGGACCGGATCCTCGTCAAAGCTCTCGAAGCCGAGCAGACCACTGCATCAGGTCTCGTGATCCCGGACACCGCCAAGGAGAAGCCCCAGGAGGGCGAGGTCCTGGCAGTGGGCCCGGGTCGGTTCGAAGATGGCCAGCGCCTGCCGCTCGACGTCAAGGTCGGCGACAAGGTCATCTACTCCAAGTACGGCGGCACCGAGGTCAAGTACGACGGCCAGGAGTACCTCCTGCTGTCGGCGCGCGACGTCCTCGCTGTCATCGAGAAGTAAGACCCATCTTCACCTCGCCGCCCCGGCGCCCGCTCGTCGGGCCCGGGGCGGCGTGCTCTCCCGCCGCAGATCCGGTGACCATCGGTGACAAGGGTCTGGCCCCCGCAAGCCCCCACATCTCATAGGTAAGGAACCGCTGACCTCATGGCGAAGATCCTGGAGTTCGACGAGGACGCACGTCGCAGCCTCGAGCGCGGAGTGAACGCGCTCGCAGACACCGTCAAGGTGACACTGGGCCCGAAGGGCCGCAACGTCGTCATCGACAAGAAGTGGGGTGCTCCCACGATCACCAACGACGGCGTGACCATCGCTCGCGAGGTCGAGCTGGATGACCCGTACGAGAACCTCGGCGCGCAGCTGGCCAAGGAGGTCGCGACCAAGACGAACGACGTCGCGGGGGACGGGACCACGACGGCGACCGTGCTGGCGCAGGCCATGGTCCGCGAGGGCCTGAAGGTCGTCGCCTCCGGCGCGGCCCCGATGGACGTCAAGCGTGGCATCGACGCGGCCGTCAAGGCCGTCAACGAGCAGCTCCTGAAGACGGCTCGCGAAGTGACTGGCAAGACCGAGATCGCCGACGTCGCGACGATCTCCAGCCAGGACCGAAACATCGGCGAGCTCATAGCCGAGGCGTTCGACAAGGTCGGCAAGGACGGTGTGATCTCGGTCGAGGAGGCCAGCACCACGGCCCTCGAGCTCGAGTTCACCGAGGGCATGCAGTTCGACAAGGGCTACATCTCCCCGTACTTCGTCACCGACGCCGAGCGGATGGAGGCCGTCCTGGAGGACGGCTACCTGCTGCTCGTCCAGGGCAAGATCAGCTCGGTCTCGGACCTGCTGCCGCTGCTGGAGAAGGTCGTCCAGGCCTCCAAGCCGCTGCTGGTCGTGGCCGAGGACGTCGACGGGGAGGCGCTGTCGACCCTTGTCGTCAACCGCATCCGCGGCACGTTCAGCTCGGTCGCGGTCAAGGCCCCCGCCTTCGGTGACCGCCGCAAGGCGATCCTCGAGGACATCGCGGTGCTCACCGGCGCACAGGTCGTGTCCCCCGAGGTCGGGCTCAAGCTCGACCAGGTCGGCCTCGAGGTGCTCGGCAAGGCCCGGCGCATCGTGGTCACCAAGGACGACACCACCATCGTTGAAGGTGGCGGCGACAAGAGCGCCGTCGACGAGCGGGTAGCCCAGCTGCGCCAGGAGATCGAGCGCAGTGACAGCGACTGGGACAAGGAGAAGCTCAACGAGCGGCTCGCCAAGCTCGCCGGTGGCGTGTGCGTCATCAAGGTCGGTGCGCACACCGAGGTGGAGCTGAAGGAGAAGAAGCACCGCATCGAGGACGCCGTCTCTGCGACCCGGGCCGCGATCGAGGAGGGCATAGTCGCTGGTGGTGGGTCCGCACTGATCCACGCGGCCGCCGTGCTCAAGGACAACCTCGGGCTCAAGGACGACCAGGCCACGGGAGTGGGCATCGTGCGACGGGCCGTCGTCGAGCCGTTGCGCTGGATCGCTGAGAATGCCGGGCTGGAGGGCTACGTCGTCACTGCCAAGGTCGCCGAGTCTGCCGACGGGCACGGCCTGAACGCCGCCACCGGTGAGTACGGCGACCTGCTCAAGGCGGGCGTCATCGACCCGGTGAAGGTCACCCGCTCCGCGCTGGAGAACGCCGCCTCGATCGCCGGCATGCTGCTGACCACCGAGGTGCTCGTCGTGGAGAAGAAGGAAGACGAGTCGGACGCCCAGGGCGGTCACGGCCACTCGCACGGCCCCGGTGGGCACAGCCACTGACAGCCTGCTCACCGAAGGCCCCACCCCGCCGGGGTGGGGCCTTCGGGCATTACGGAGCCGTGCTCAGACCGCCACAGGCACGGTCGTCCCGAGGTAGATGGTCTCCCGGTCATCCTCGCTCAGCCCGCCCCAGACGCCGTACGGCTCGTGGACGGACAAGGCGTGCGAGGCGCACTCGGCGATGACTGGGCAGGTGGCACAGATCGCCTTCGCAGCTCGCTCCCGGGCCAACCGGGCAGAACCCCGCTCGCCCTCGGGGTGGAAGAAGACCGCCGGGTCAACCTCTCGGCAGCGAGCCACCAGCTGCCAGTCCCACAGGTCCGCGTTCGGGCCCGGCAGTCGCGTGATGTCAGTCATCAGGACCTCCTGACGTGTTCGCCTGATCGAATTGGTCCCCAGCCGTAGGACACTCGAGCGACCGAGGTGGTTCACCCCTCACACAAGCATCCGGTCGAATATTGGTCAAGAGTTTGTCGAGGTTGTCATAAGTACGTCACATCTGATGGCCAAGACTCCCATCTCCTGGGCATTCCCGGCTGTCGGTATCGGGCGAATGCCTCAGTTATGAGCGTAGAACACGCGGTGAACAGGAACTGACGCGAAATATCCGGTCATGTCGAGTGGCTAACACCTCGCGGGGGGTCGAGAATCGGTCAGGTGGACCTGCCTGACTCCGACGTGAACCCGGAGACGGGCGCGTCGAACGGGGCGGCACCGGTCGCGGCGCCGATCCTGACGGATCCCTGGGCGTCGGACCATGGTGCGCTCGGCCTTGTCGTGCCGGTCCTGGCGGTGGCCGCGGTGGCGCGCCGGCTGGGGGTGGCGCCCGCAACGCTGCGAACCTGGGACCGCCGCTACGGCCTGGGCCCCAGCACTCGTACCACCGGCTCGCACCGGCGCTACGGCGTCGAAGACGTCGCGCGACTTGACCTGATGCGGCGACTGGTGAACTCCGGCGTGGCGCCCGGTGACGCCGCTCGGGCCGCACTTGCATGCGACCTGGGCGCACTGCCCGCTGCGACCTTCGCGTTGGCGCCGCACCCGGCCCCGCCATCGGGGACCGATGCCCCGATTTCGGGGTACGCACCTACCACCGGTACGCGATCCGGTGCGGGCGTCCCGACCGCCAGGGCGCACGACGCGGGATCCGGCGGTCAGCCGAGAGGTGTCGTGGTTCCTGAGCTCCCGGCGCTTCCCGGTCTGGCGCCGGCCGCGCGTGGGCTCGGCCGCGCCGCGCTGGCGCTGGACGGACCGGCGTGCACCGATGTGATCTTGGATTCGGTCGGCCGCCACGGCGTGGTCTGGACCTGGGACCGGTTGCTCGTCCCCGTGCTCGCCGCCATCGGCAGCAGGTGGGAGCACACGGGAGAGGGCGTCGAGGTCGAGCACCTGGCGTCGGAGTCGATCATCGCGGCGATGTCGGGGGTGACTCTGCGGCTGCGGGCGCCTGCGAACGTTCGGCCGGTGCTGCTGGCCTGCACCGACGAGGAGACTCACTCGCTGCCCCTGTTCGTCGTTGCGGCCGCGTTGTCCGAGCGGCACGTGGCTGCCCGGGTCCTGGGTGCCCGGGTCCCGCACGAGGCGCTGGTCGCCGCGATCCGGCGTGCCGGACCGGCCGCCGTCCTGGTGTGGTCGCGCGTGGTCGTGGCGGAGCTGGCCGGGCTGGCCGAGCTGTGCGCGGTTCGGCCCACCCCGCTCGTCCTGGCCGCGGGGCCGGGCTGGTTCGGGCCACCACCGCCCGGCGTGGAACAGGTGCACGACTTGATCGACGCGGTGCGCCGCATCGGGTCCACGGTGCACTAGGCGCAGACCGGTACGCTCCGCACGAGGTCCGACCCCCGGTCGGCTAGGTGGGGAGCGATGGACGACGAGCTGACCGAGCTGCTCGCGACCGGCGAGCGGGCCGCGTTCCACGGGCGGCCGTCCGCGGGCGTGGGACCCCTGCAGCGCGCGGTCGAGTTGGCCCACGGCGCCGGACGCCCGGCCGAGGCCACGGCAGCGGTCTGGCTGCTGGGCGTGTGTCTGGGCGCGGGTGGCCGGTACGGCCAGGCCCTCACGGTGCTGCATCCGTTGGCGGCCGCGGACCAGCCCGAGCCTGAGCGTCGGCTGTTCTCCTCCCTCGCGGCCGCAACGGTAGCCAGCGTCCATCGCCAGCTGGGCCGCCACACCGACGGCCGTGACTGGGACCAGCGCGCCCAGGCGCTGGCGGGGTCCGCCCCGGAGGCGGCTTTCGACGCCGCCCTCGGACTGGCCTCCGACGCGATCGGGCTGGGTCAGGCGGACAACGCCCAGGAGCTGCTCACCCAGGCCCAGGCCCTGGCCCAGGGCCGCGCCGAATGGTGGCGCCAGCGCGTCCGGCTGGACTGGGTACGCGCTGAGCTGGCGCTGCTGACCGACCGCCCGGGCGAGGCCGTGGAGCGGGCCACCGCCGCGGTGATGCTGGCCGAGAACTCCGGCGCTCCCCGCCACGTCGCGAAGAGCCTGCTGTTCACCGGGATCGCCCAGGTGCAGACCGGTGACCTCGACGAGGCCGTCGTGAGCCTGCGCCGGGCCGCCGGGCTGGCCGAGAGCCTGGGCGCGGTACCCCTGGTCTGGCCGGCACGGGCCGTGCTGGGCGCGCTCATCAGTGCGACCGCACCCGCGGAGGGCGCGAAGGCGTTGGAGTCGGCCCGTGCGGTCGTGCGCCAGATCGCCACCGACCTGCCCGAGCCGTACGCCCAGGACTGGCTCGCCCGACAGGACATCGCTGCGCTGCTCGCCGCCTGAGCAACAGCGCCCCTGAGCGACCCCGACCGGTCAACCACTCGGCCGGCCCGGTTCAGCTCGTGGGTCCGCACGACTGAAGTCCCCCTGGGCTCGTGCCGACAAGGTAGAGACGTGAGCTGCGATCCTCCAGGGTCTCGCGCGTGGCACGAGTGGGAGGACGACCTCGAGGCAATGACCACGATCCTGGTCTGCGACGACGCCCCGTTGGCACGGGAGGCGGTCCGCCGCGCCATCGGCGGTGTCCCCGGTGTGGAACGGGTCACTGCCGCCGGCAGCGGCGAGGAAGTGCTTGCCCGCTACCCCTTCGAACGTCCCGACCTGGTCCTGATGGACGTACGGATGCCCGGCATCGGCGGGGTCGAGGCAAGTCGCCGGCTCGTCGCCGCGCACCCTGACGCCGCGGTCCTGATGATGACCATGGGCGAGGACCCCGACGGGGTCGCGCGGGCGGTCGGCAACGGCGCCCGCGGCTACGTCGCCAAGGACGCGAGCCGTGAGGAGGTCGCCGCCACCGTGTCGCTGGCCCTGGCGGCCGGCCGGGAGGCCGTCGGCCCGCGCAGCGTTCGGACCCGCCCCATCGGCTCGCCCCCGACCCTGACCGAGCGTGAGCAGCAGGTGCTCGACGGGATGAGCCGAGGCAAGAGCAACGCCGAGATCGGCCAGGAGCTGTTCTTGTCCGAGGACACCGTCAAGACCCACGCTCGGCGCCTGTTCCGAAAGGTCGGTGCCGCCGATCGCGCACAGGCCGTGGCGCTGGGCTTTCGCTGGGGCTTCCTGCGGTAGTCAGCCCGATCGTCGCCGACCGGTGCGCCCACGTGGTACCTCACGCCCACCGCGTGCCCGCGGGTAGCCTGGGACCTCAACTCCCGTCGGAAGGCCGCCTGCTGTGAGCGATGCCATGAGCGATGCCGTCGTCGGGTACGACGCGATCCCGGCGAAGTTCGCCCAGCTCGGCCTGACGTACGACGACGTGCTGCTGCTGCCCGGTGAGAGCGACGTCATCCCGTCCGAGGTGGACACCACGTCGCGGCTCACTCGCGAGATCAGCGTCGCGGTACCGCTGCTGTCCGCGGCGATGGACACCGTCACCGAGTCGCGGATGGCGATCGCGATGGCGCGCCAGGGCGGCATCGGCGTGTTGCACCGCAACCTGTCCACCGACGACCAGGCCCACCACGTCGACGTGGTGAAGCGCTCCGAGTCCGGCATGGTGTCTGACCCGGTGACGGTCGGTCCGGACGCAACGTTGTCCGAGCTCGACGACCTGTGCCGGCGCTACCGGGTGTCCGGCCTGCCGGTCATCGACGAGCGCTCGACGCTGCTGGGCATCATCACGAACCGGGACCTGCGCTTCCTGGCGCACGAGGAGTTCGCGGTCCGTACCGTGCGCGAGCTCATGACCCCGATGCCGCTGGTCACGGCTCCGGTCGGGATCAGCAACGACGACGCCGCGGCGCTGCTGGCCAAGCACAAGATCGAGAAGCTGCCGCTCGTCGACACGCAAGGTCGGCTGTGCGGGCTGATCACGGTCAAGGACTTCGTCAAGTCCGAGCAGTACCCGCACGCCACCAAGGACGGGGCGGGGCGGCTGCGGGTGGCTGCGGCCATCGGGTTCTTCGGCGACGCGTGGGAGCGCGCCGCGACGCTGGTCGAGGCCGGCGTCGACATCCTGGTCCCGGACACCGCGAACGGGCAGGCCCGCGCCATGCTCGAGCTGATCACCCGCATCAAGGCCGACCCGGCGATGCGCCACGTGCAGGTCATCGGCGGCAACATCGCAACCCGGGCCGGTGCGCAGGCGATGGTCGACGCAGGGGTCGATGCCGTGAAGGTCGGCGTGGGTCCGGGGTCGATCTGCACGACCCGCGTCGTGGCCGGCGTCGGGGTGCCGCAGATCACCGCGATCTACGAGGCGGCACTGGCGTGCAAGCCCGCCGGGGTGCCGGTCATCGGCGACGGCGGTTTGCAGTACTCCGGCGACATCGCCAAGGCGCTCGTGGCCGGCGCGGACACGGTCATGCTCGGGTCCTTGTTGGCCGGCTGCGAGGAGAGCCCCGGGGACCTCGTGTTCGTCAACGGCAAGCAGTACAAGCACTACCGCGGCATGGGTTCGCTGGGTGCGATGGCCTCGCGCGGGCGGGTGTCGTACTCCAAGGACCGCTATTTCCAGGCCGACGTGTACAGCGACGAGCTGATCGTGCCGGAGGGCATCGAGGGCCAGGTGCCGTACCGTGGCCCGCTACGCGCCGTCGCGCACCAGCTCATCGGCGGCCTGCACCAGTCGATGTTCTACGTCGGTGCCCGGACCATCCCCCAGCTGCAGGAGCGCGGAAGGTTCGTACGGATCACCTCGGCGGGGTTGAAGGAGAGTCACCCTCATGACATCCAGATGACGGTCGAGGCTCCCAACTACCACGGATGAGGAACTACCACGGCTGTGCAACTACCTCGGCCGAGCGCGACAGCACAGCACCTCTGACCACACGGCACCTCTGACCACACAGAACGCGGAGCACATGACCGAGATCGAGATCGGCCGGGGCAAGCGGGCCCGTTCGGCGTACGCCCTCGACGACATTGCCGTCGTCCCGAGCCGACGTACCCGCGACCCCGAGGCGGTGTCGGTGTCCTGGCAGATCGACGCCTACCGCTTTGATATCCCCAGAATCGCCGCCCCGATGGACTCGGTCGTGTCGCCGAGCAGCGCAGTCGAGATCGGCCGGCTCGGTGGGCTCGCGGTCCTGGACCTGGAAGGGCTGTGGACCAGGTACGACGACCCTGAGCCCCTGCTCGCGGAGATCGCCGGGTTGGCGGAGGGGGACGTGACGCCACGGCTGCAGGCGCTGTATGCCCAGCCGATCCGTGAAGACCTCATCAAGTCCCGCATCGCGCAGATCCGCGACGGGGGGGTGACGGTCGCGGCCTCGTTGTCCCCCGCTCGCACCGCGCAGCTCGCCAAGGCTGTCGTCGACGCCGGCGTCG
>JBDTDW010000143.1:0-11187 GCA_039922855.1 Candidatus Nanopelagicales bacterium
TGACAGTCGCCGGCAGGCGCGGTCAGGCGTTCTTCGCGTACACCAGGCGTAGGCCCTGCAGCGTGAGGTCGGGGCGGTGCGCCGTGATCGTGGCAGCCTCGGGGATGACGAACGGCGCCAGCCCACCCGTCGCGATCACCGCGGTCACCGGTGTGCCCAGCTCGGCGATCATCCGCGTGACGATCCCGTCGATCTGCCCGGCGAAGCCGTACAAGGAGCCTGACTGCAACGCTTCCACGGTGTTCTTGGCGATGACGGTACGGGGCGCCACGAACTCCACCTTGCGCAGCTGGGCCGCCCGCTGCGCCAGCGCGTCGAGGGAGATCTCGACGCCCGGCGCGAGCGCCCCGCCGATGAACTCCCCCTTCGCGGAGATCACGTCGAAGTTGGTGGACGTACCGAAGTCGACGACGATCGAGGGACCGCCGTAGAACGTGAACGCTGCCAATGAGTTCGCGATTCGGTCGGCGCCGACCTCCTTGGGGTTGTCCATCAGCACCGGCACCCCCGTCTTGGCACCGGGCTCCACAATCACATGTCGTACGTCCGGGTAGTAGCGCTCGAACATTGCGCGCATCTCGCGCAGCACCGCAGGGACAGTGGAGCACAGTGCCACGCCGGTCACGTCCGGGTCGTCACGCAGCAGGCCCCGGAAGGTCAGCCGGAACTCGTCGGCGGTGGACTGCGCATCGGTCTTGATCCGGTACGACCGTACGAGCTGCTCATCGTCGAAGAGTCCGAGCACGGTCTGGGTGTTGCCGACATCTATCGCCAGCAGCATGTAGGGTCCTTTCGAGGTTGGGGCGCCCGCGGTGCGTCCAGCGCACCACGGGGCACCTTCATCACGACGATGACCGGAGGTCGGCGCCGATATCGAGAACCGTCGCGCTGTGGGTGAGAGCTCCGACGGCTACGTAGTCCACACCAGCTGCGGCCACGGCCGGCGCATCGGCGAGGGTGAGACCTCCGGAAGCCTCCAACCATGCCCGCCTCGGTGGGCCGACCCCGACCGTCACGGCGACATCGCGGTCCGAGTGGACCTTTGCCTCAGCATGGGCGGTGTTGCGCTGCACAGCTTCACGCATCTGGTCCGGCGTGAAGTTGTCCAGCAGCACAAGGTCCGCCCCTGCCGCCAGCACCTCGTCGAGCTGGTCCAGCGAGTCGACCTCTACCTCAACCGGAAGGTCGGGCCACATCGCGCGGACCGCGGCGAACGCCTGGCTCACACCGCCTGCGGCCACGACGTGGTTGTCCTTCACCAGCGCGGCGTCCGAAAGCGCCATCCGGTGGTTGACACCACCACCGCACCGGACGGCGTACTTCTCCAGAGTCCGCAGGCCCGGTGTCGTCTTGCGGGTGTCACGTACCTTCGTCCGTGTCCCCTTCAGGGCGTCCGACCACGCCGCCGTCGCCGTCGCGATACCGGACAGGTGGCACAACAGGTTCAGCGCCGTACGCTCCGCGGTCAGCAGGTCCCGCGTCCGACCGGTCGCAGTCAGGACCACGGCGCCCCGAGACACCCGGGTGCCGTCCGAGGTGGCCAGCGTCGCGAGTGTGTCGCCCTCGGAGACGACGTCGAACGTTGCCGCTGCCACCGGACCGCCCGCCACGACACCGTCCCCGCGGACGACCAGGTCCAGGACGCTGCGCTGCTCGGCCGGCACCGTCGCAGCCGACGTCACATCCACCCCTCCGGCGAGGTCCTCCGCGATCGCGTTACGCACCACCGCCTCCACGTACGACGGGTCCAGGCCCACGGCCACCAACGACTCGGACACCGAGCGGGACAGACTCACCTGGCCTCCCCCGGCGAGCGCGCAACCAACGACGGCCAAGCCTTGCGCGACCATGTCATGGGGACTCCTCCACGGCGGGCATGGCGACGGTCATCGGCACCGGCTCCTTTCGGGTCACGACCTGCCCGGCCTCATCCAGCGAGCTGACCAGACGGACGTGCCAGTGAGCGTCGTCGGGGGCCGGGAAGTCCTCGCGCCAGTGCGAACCTCGCGTCTCCTCTCGCAGCGTCGCGTTCGCAGCGAGTACCGAGGCCACGGCGTGCAGGTTCGTCGCCTCCCACGCCTGCGTGTGAGGCTCCCCGCCCGGGATCCGGCCCAGCGCCGCCAGGACGCCGGTTGTGGTCGCCAACGACTCCGCGGACCGCAAAACACCCGTGCCCTCGGTCATGGCTGCCTGCAACGGCTCTCGGGCGACCGCCGGGAGCAACCCCGTGTCGTGGCCGGGTGCCAGCGGCTCGCGCCGTTCTGGAAGCGCGCTTGCCAGAACAGCCCCGATGCGCGCGGCAAACACGAGGCCTTCCAGCAGGGAGTTCGAGGCGAGTCGGTTCGCGCCGTGCACCCCGGTGCACGCGCACTCCCCTGCAGCGAACAGTCCCGGCACGGTGGTGTGCCCGTGGACATCGGTCCGTACCCCACCGGAGGCATAATGCTGAGCTGGCGCAACGGGAATAAGCTCGGTTACCGGATCGACGCCGTGGCGCCGGCACGAGGCCAGGATGGTCGGAAACCGATGCTCCCAGGTGGCGGCACCGAGGGCGCGCCCGTCGAGCCAGACATGTGCGGCACCGGTCTCTCTCATCCGGCGCATGATGGCTTTCGCGACAACGTCGCGGGGTGCCAGCTCGGCGAGCGGATGAAGTCCCACCATGAACCGGAGGTTGTCGTCGTCCAGGAGCACGGCACCTTCGCCGCGCACCGCCTCGCTGACCAGCGGCTGCTGGCCGACCGCGTCGGCGCCCACCCACAGCACTGTGGGGTGGAACTGCACGAACTCCAGGTCGGCGACCTCGGCACCGGCGCGCAGCGCCAGGGCCACACCATCGCCGGTCGCCACCGACGGGTTAGTGGTGGCACTGAACACCTGCCCGAGGCCACCAGTGGCCAGGACCACAGCCGGGGCAAGCACGGCGCCGACACCACCACGCTGGCCCTCACCCATAACGTGCAGCGTGATCCCTTGTGCTGCACCGGTTTGGTCCATGAGGAGATCGAGTGCGAGTGCATTCTCCACAGCTCGATGCCCGTCTGCCCGCGGACAGCGGCGACCAGGGCGCGGGAGATCTCTGCGCCGGTCGCGTCACCACCAGCATGGGCGATGCGGTCACGCAGGTGGCCGCCCTCGCGGGTCAGCTCGATGCGCCCGGCCGGGTCGGTGTCGAAACGGGCACCGAGGTTGATGAGGCGCCGCACGGCCCCCGGTCCCTCGGTCACCAGGGCGGTGACGGCGGCCGGGTCGCACAGCCCGGCTCCCGCGACGAGGGTGTCCTGCTCGTGCTGCGCCGGGGAGTCGTCGTCGTCCATCGCCGCCGCGATCCCACCCTGAGCCCACCGGGTGGACCCCTCGTCGACCTGGGCCTTGGTCACGATGAGGGTGCGCAAGCCGGCCGCCCGAGCGTGCAGTGCCGTTGTCAGGCCGGCGACACCGGACCCGATGACCACCACGTCGGCGTAGGCGGTCCAGCCCGGCCCCGCGCCCGCGAGGCGGTGCGGCAGCGTCGGGCTCATGGCGCAACCCCGAGATCGAGCGCGCAGTTGTCCAACAGGCGTACGTCACCCACCCGGACGGCGACCAGGAGCCGCGCGGGGCCGCGCTCGGGCGCCGGCCCGAGGTCGGGGTCGGTGACCACGACGTAGTCCGTGGCGACGTCATCACCCGCAAGTTCGGCGTGCGCCGCCGCCACCACCTCGGTCACGGCCACACCGCGGCGGGCAGCCTCGCGCCCGGCGATGACCGCGCGGGGCACTGCCCGTGCATGGACCCGCTGCGCGTCCGTGAGGTAGCCGTTGCGAGTGGAGAGGGCGAGCCCGTCGTCGTCACGTACGGTCGGAACTGCGGCGACCAGTACCGGCAGGTCCAGGTCGCCGACCATGCGTCGCACCAGAACGAGCTGCTGATAGTCCTTCTCTCCGAAGAAGGTCAGGTCTGCGCCCGTTATCCCGAGCAACTTGTGCACGACGGTCAGCATCCCCCGAAAGTGCCCGGGGCGCATGGCCCCCTCCAACAGCGTGCCCAGCGGACCAGGATCGACTGTCACGGTCGGCTCACCTTTGCGGTAGACGACCCCCACCGGTGGCACGAGCACGAGGTCGGCGCCCTCGCGCGCACAGACATCTATGTCCAGCTTCGACGTGCGGGGGTATCGCCCGAGATCCTCTCCTGCCTGGAACTGCAACGGGTTCACGAAGATGGTCACCGTGACGTGACCGTCCTCCCCGACCGCGGACCGCGCCTGCCGGATCAGCGCTGCGTGGCCGTCGTGCAGGGCTCCCATCGTGAGGACGGCGGCGCGAGTGGTCCCGGCCGGCAGGGCGCCGTACGCGGTGCCCATCGCCTCCCGCGTCCTGACGACACGCATCTCCTCGGTGGTCACCGGTTCTCCCCACTGGCCAGGATGTCCAGCAATGGAGCCGCCTGGTCAGCTCGCAGCCGGCCCGTGGCGATCGCGCGATCCGCCGTCAGCCGAGCCAACGCGATGTAGACCCGTTGCGCCTCAGGTGATACCGCCCCGAGCTCGCGCAAGTGGGCGGCAACTGTCCCGGCGTCGCCGCGCGACACGGGCCCGGTCAACGCCGCGTCCCCGTAGCTCAATGCGTTGTCGAGCGTCGCCGACAGCAGCGGCGTTACCAACCGGTCCGGTGCCTCGACCCCCGCGACCCGGAGCAGGTCCAACGTGGAAGTCACGAGCGTCGTGAGGTGGTTCGAGCTGTACGCCAGTGCCGCGTGGTAGAGCGCTCGGTGCCCCTCCTCGACCCACACCGGTTCACCGCCCATCTCTAGCACCAGCGCTTCGGCTATGGGACGCAATGCATCCGGGGCAGTCACGCCGAACGGGCACCCGGACAACCTCGCCAGGTCGATACTCGTGCCCGTCAGAGTCATGACGGGGTGAAGGGCCAGCGGCAGGGCACCGGCGCGGGTCGCCGGGTCTAGCACGCCGTATCCGTACCGACCGCTGGCATGCACCAGCAGCTGGCCCTGCCGGACCTGCCCCGTCTCGACCAAGCCGGCGACCAGCCCGGGCAGCACGTCGTCGGGCACGGTCAGCAGGACCAGGTCGGCGCGCGCCATGACCTCCGGCACGTCGACGAGGTCGGCGGTCGGCAACAGCGCCTCGGCGCGTTCACGGGAGACACCGGACACCGCGTTCGCCGCGACGATCGGGTGACCGGCCCGGTGCAGCGCCGCTGCGAGGACGGCTCCGGCGCGTCCTGTCCCGACCACCCCCACCGACAGTCGCGGTGGCGCACCGCCCCCGTCGCCCGGTGCGGCGTGGGGTGAAGGTTCGGACACCTGGTGGACCTTCCGGCTGTCGGGTCGTTCGATCCTGCCCGCCGTCGTCCCTGCCGAACTGCGGTTCGGTGCGGACGAGGTCGCACGGGCGCTGCCAGCCTAGCCACCGGTCCTGCCACCATCGCCATGACCGGGGCACGGCAGGATCGTGCGACATGGGAAGGAACTGGGCACGGGCATGGAACGCGTCCTTGTACGGCCCCGGTGGCTTC
Organism: Candidatus Nanopelagicales bacterium; assembly: GCA_039922855.1. Taxonomy (GTDB): domain Bacteria; phylum Actinomycetota; class Actinomycetes; order S36-B12; family CAIYMF01; genus JAFIHG01. The sequence continues at coordinate 5,520 of JBDTDW010000143.1, forward strand.
TACGTGTCTGGTCCAGGCGCGGACCAGGGCCCGGCAGGGCACTTCCGTACGTCCGTGCACGTGGGCGCGGCCTTCCACCGGGCCATGGCGAGGGTGCTGCTGCGGGTCGACGCGGAGCTGGGCCGGCCAGCACAACTCGATCTCGTCGATGTCGGGGCCGGCCGCGGCGAGCTGGTGACCGGCGTCCTCCACGAGCTGCCCGCCGAGGTGGTGTCGCGCGTACGACCCCTCTGCCTCGATGTGCGGGCACGGCCAAGTGGACTTCCCGACATCATCGAATGGCACGAAGGTGTTGCACCGCAGTCGCTCACGATCGTGCGACCAGTCGGAGTGATCGGTCTGATGGTGGCGCAGGAGTGGCTCGACGACATCCCGTGCGACTTGGTCGAGATCGACGGACAGGGTCGAGCGCGCGTCGTGCTCGTGGACGACGACGGTCGCGAGCTCCTCGGGCCCGCACTCGACGACGGCGCCGGCTGCGCTACGTACGGCGTCGACGGTGACGCGGCACAGCAGTGGCTGCAGCGGTGGTGGCCGGTGGCGCTGCCGGGGGCGCGCGCCGAGGTGGGTCTGCCGCGCGACAGCGCCTGGGCCGAGCTGACCGCGCAACTGCGAGCCGGGACGGCCCTTGCGATCGACTACGGCCACCTCCGAGCGGGGCGGCTGGCAGGCCGCTACGACGCCGGCACACTGACGGCTTACGCCTCGGGGCGCCGGGTCGATCCCGTTCCCGACCGCCGGTGCGACATCACCGCACACGTGGCGGTGGACTCGTGCGCAGCGGTCGGTCGAGCCGGCTCCGACGCAGTCACGCTCAGCAGGCAGCGCGACGCGCTGAGCGAGCTCGGCGTCTCCGGTGCTCTGCCGCTGCGCGAACACGCCGTGGTCGACCCTGCCGCGTACGCCGATGCCCTGCAGTGCGCCTCGCAGAGTGCCGAGCTGCGGGACATCACCGGTCTTGGGGCGTTCTGGTGGCTGCGACTTGATCGGGCTGCCCCGCTCACGCCGGAGGCTGCGCCCATCGGGTGATCCGATCACCGGCCCGGGCCGTGCTCGCCCGCCGCGCCTGGGCCAGTGCCAGCTCGTGGGCCTGCGCCGCGTCCCGGTGCAGCGCCACCACCTTGACCGGCCCGGGGGTCGAGTCGAACCACACCGAGGCCAGCCCGACCGCGCGCTGCCACGGACCCTGGGTCACGCGTACCGACTGGGTACGCGCGTGCGGCATGACCGCCCAGTGCCGGGTCACCCGGCCGCGCCTTGTCACGAGCACCTTGTCGTCCCAGCCGACGCCGAGTCGGTGCCACTGGATCGGTGCACGCCAGCGCGAGCGCGTCGGCGCCGACTCCCACCTGATCGACTCGAGGTCCACGCCAGGAAGCACGTGGGCCACGACGGCGCGGGCGACCGGCCAGGGGGCCACCGGCAACAAAGTGTGCTCGGTGTATGCCTTTTCCCCGCTGCCGCCGTCCCGGGACATGCCGGCCACGTTGATCCGGACCCGTACCCAGTCCCGGCGCCGCCACAGCAACGGCTGGACGAACCCGATGGCCTGAACCCGGCCCGGTGGAACCGTCTGGTGCGCCGTACGAAGCAACCCGTGCCGTAGCCGCAGCCCGTCGTCGGACCTGGCGATGGTGAACCCGAAGTACGACGAGAACTCCGAGAAGACGGTGAAGATCGGCACGCCGCCGAGCACCACGAGCCCCAAGGCCGCGGGACCTGCCGCGATGACGGTCGGGATTATGACCCCGACGGTGAGCAGCAGCAGCAGAACCGTCGTGCCGCGCATCAGCAGGGAGGCCACCAGATCTCCTGGTGGCACCGTCACCAGCACCTGCTCGGGGGCCTCACCGGCGTCGGGTCGTACGCCGGCAGCTCGTGCCACGATCTCGTTTCGCAGGTCCTGAGCCTCCGCCGTCGTGAGGAACTGCAGCACCGCCTTGGAGTGGGCGGAACCTGCGGTCTCGACCCTGACCTCGGCCAGACCCACCAGGCGCGCCAGCAGCGGGGCAACCACCTCGACGGACTGCAGCCGGGACAGCTGCAAGCGCCGCTCCTGACGGGTCAGGACGCCCGAGTCGACCCGCAGGTCGCCGTCGGCGTCGAACCAGAACGTCAGCCGACGCCACGCGAGGTAGTGAAACCCGGAGAGCACGAGCGCGGACGCCAGCGCCACAGCGAGGGTGATCAGCACCGCGGCACCGTCCCCCTCATGGCGGCCCTGGGTCACCAGCGAGATGCCGATCACGACGACGACCGGAACCACTCGCAGGCCGTGCACGAACGGGGTGAGCGGGTGGACCTTCCGGCGTCCGTCGGGTCGCGAACGCCCGGGGCGGATGAGCGCGGTGGCGAACGGGTCGGGAGCGGCCCCGCTCACAGCCCCGCGGCCCGCTGTTCGCCGAGCCGGGCGAGCGTGTCGCGCAGCTCGGCCGCCACCGCGGGGACCAACCCCGGGATCGCGGCGTCCGTCGTTGCCGCGGCGGTGTGCAGCTGCACCGTGGCCACACCGCACCACCGCTCGACGGGGCCGGCCACGACATCGACTAGCTGCATCCGTCCGTACGGCACGATCACCAACCGCCGGAACATGATCCCGCGGGCCACCAGCAGGTCGTCCGGACGCAGCTCGTACCCCCAGGCGCGGACCCGCCGCCCGATCAGCCACCATGCCCACACGAACACGACCCCGGCCACGACCGCCACGACGATCGCCAGCACGCGCGGCACGTCCGGCACGAGGAACAGCACCACCACCACGGCGAGGACCAGGACGTACGCGAGCAGCAGGGAGATCCGGCGCGAGCGCCCCAACGCCGCGCTGACCGGCACCCACGTCCCTTCGTCGGACGGCGCAAAGACATCCACCCCGCGAGACTACGTCGTACCGCCCGTGCGATGCCCTGCCCGCCGTCCATGAGGAGGTTCACCGGCGATTGAACGATCCCGGTGCGGTTCACCGGCGATTGAACGATCCCGGTGAGGTTCACCGACGTTTGAGCGACGAAACGCCGGCCAGAAGCCCGAAATCGCCACCAGACGCCGGTGATCCCGGTCCGGGAACGACCAAACACCGGTGAATCGGGCCAGCTCGCACGCGCGTGCACGGATGCCGGTGACCTGGGCCGCTCCCGGCGGGCGGGCCGGCGGTGGGGGCTGGCGCTCTGCCACGATGCGCGGATGGGTGGTACCGAGGCGACGCCGCACGAGATCGTGGTCGGTGTCGGTTCCGGCGGCCTCGGGCTGGGCGAACCGGACGGGACACCGCAGCTGCAGCTCGACATCGGGCCGGCCCATCCGGCCACCCATGGTGGACTGCGCATCCGGCTGGTCCTCGACGGGGAGCAGATCGTCGCCGCGGACCCGATCGTCGGCTACCTGCACCGCGGGGCGGAGAAGCTCTTCGAGGTACGTGACTACCGGCAGGCGGTCGTGCTGGCCAACCGTCACGACTGGCTCTCGGCGTTCTGCAACGAGCTGGGCATGGTCATGGCCGTGGAGCGGATGCTCGGGATGGAGGTCCCGATCCGAGCCGTGTGGGCCCGGACCCTGCTGGCCGAGCTGAACCGGGTGCTCAGCCACCTCACGTTCCTCGGGTCGTACCCGCTGCAGACCGGAGCAGCCTCGCCGGTCTACTACGCCTTCCATGAGCGTGAGGCGATCCAACGCGTCATGGAGGAGGTCTCCGGCGGGCGCATCCACTACATGTTCAACCGGGTGGGCGGGCTGAAGGAGGAACTCCCCGCGGGATGGCTCGGTCGAGTGGACGAAGTCGTCGCCGACGTACGGAGCCGACTGGGTGAGCTCGACAACATGGTGCACAGCAACGAGATCTTCCGGGAGCAGACCGCCGGGATCGGAGTACTGACACGCGAGCAGTGCGAGCAGTACGGCGTGTCCGGCCCGATCGCTCGGGCCAGCGGGTTGGACATGGACCTACGCCGAGACGAGCCGTACCTCGCTTACGCCGAGCTCGGTGACGTCATGCGCGTCGTGACCCGGACCACCGGGGACTGCCTCGCCAGGTACGAGTGCCTGCTCGAACAAGTCCACGTCTCGCTGAACCTCGCGGCCGCGTGCGTGGAACATCTGCGCACGCTCGCGCCGGGACCGATCAACCTCAAGCTGCCCAAGGTATTGCGCGCACCGGAGGGACATACTTATTGCTGGACTGAGAACCCATTGGGAATCAATGGGTATCTGCTTGTGTCGCGGGGCGAGAAGACACCCTGGCGGATGAAGCTGCGCAGCGCATCGTTCAACAACGTCGAGGTGCTCACCGACATGTTGCCGGGCCAGCGCCTGGGCGACCTGGTGAGCATCCTCGCCTCGATGTTCTTCGTCGTGGGCGACATCGACAAGTAGCACAGCTCCGGCGGGCGCTCAGCCCTCCAGTGCCCGGCGGACCGCGTGCAGCCGGGCGGCCGCGACGTGGACCGGGTCACGGCGGCTGGAGTCTGGTCGGTGGCGATCGCGGACGTCGGCGTCGGCGTCGGGTACGGCGTCCAGCCTGGTTACGGTCGGCGCCAGTGTCACGACACGGGCGGCCACCACTTCGGCCGCCACCCGGGCGGCCACCCCTTCGGCCGCCTCGCCGGCGTCCGCGCCAGGCCCAGCGGGGATCGCGTCGCGTCGGTGCCCCCAGCCGAGCTGGCCGGCACGCACCTGTGCGGAGTCGCGCTCGGCGAGCTCGGCCTGATCCAAGCCACCAGCCAGGCCTTGGCCCGCGCCGTCCGAGGCGAACGAACCAGGCGCATCGGAAAAATCAGGCGAATCAGGCGAATCGAGATCCTCGATCCGGGCGAGCCTGCCCGTGAGGACCTCGGTGAGCCGGCCGGCCAGCTCGGCCACCACCACCTGGGTCCCGGTGAGCTGTTCGCGCAGGTCGGCGGAGTGCTCGGCCAGCAGGGCCAGGAGCGGGTCGGGTCCCGTCGGTGCCGGCTGGGCCTGCGCACGCTGCACGTCCACGCGCAGCGCAGCGAGCTCCTCCCGGACCCCGCTCAGCTCGGAGCTGAGCCGGCCGACATCGCCGAGCAGGCTGCCCACCGTCGCGCCGAGGGCGGCCTGGTCGAGCCGGTCCTGCGCGACCTGGGTGCGCAGGCTCGCCGTGTCTTCCGACAGCAACGCGTACGCGGCCAGCGTCGCGCGCCTTCCCCGTGGCAACGTGTGACGGTTCGCGGCGCGGGTCGTCATGCGCAGACCATACGACCGTGAACGGTCAGGGTCACGCACCTAAGGACACCACGACACGGAATCCCAGCAGAACGCCCGGATCCCAGCACCCAGAGCCGGTTTCAGTCGTGAGGGGGTGACAGCCCGTGCGCTATCGGTCACTACTCATCGCGGACACTCGTTCAGAGCAGGCCCTTCGAGGTCAGGTAAGCCTTCGCCACGTCTGCCGGCAGCTGACGCTGGGTGTCCACGTCGCGGATCATCGTGACCAGATCCGCTGTCGTCAAAGTGGCCGACAACGCGTTCAAGGCGGCGGTCAGGTCCGCGTCGCTGGCGTACTTCTTGCCCACGATCGGGGTGAGGTTGTCGGCGAGCTGGACCTTCTTGTCGTCGGTAAGGATGACGAGGTTGAAGTCCGAGAGGGTGGCGTCGGTGGAGCCCACGAGCCCGAGCTGGGCCGTCCCATCCTCCACGGCCTTCTTTGTCGGGAGCGTGT
>JBDTDW010000144.1:0-8455 GCA_039922855.1 Candidatus Nanopelagicales bacterium
CGAGCTCGTCGCGGAACCAGCGCACCCACATGAACACTACGAAGCCGGCGAACATCACCCACTGGATCGCATACGTCGTGTTCTGCCACAGCAGACCCCCGCTCCCCGCGGCCGTGCTGTACGCCGGAGTGATCACCGGCAGTGTCGCCCCGGGGCTTTGCGCGCCGGCGGTCTGCGGGCTCGGGCTCTGGTGGCTCAGCGCGACCCAGCCGCCGGCCAGGTCCGGACCCATGACCGGGGCCAGCGCGGACGCCGCGATGCGGGCCACCTGTCCGGCCGGCAGGTCCGCGTCGGAGGGCTGCACGCCCGGGTCGCCGTCGTACGGCTGCAGCCGCCCGGTCACCGTCACCGCACCGGTCGGTGGCGCCGGCGCTGACGGGCGGGCCGCCGTGCCACGGACCACCGGCACCGCTGGACCACCGGTGCTGGGATGCAGCGCGGTGATGACGAAGTACGTGGATCCGCGGGGAACCAGTCGCTGGGTGGCTGGCTCGTACGTGCCGGTGACGGTCACGGACCGCCCGTAGGCGGCGGGGTCAAGGGCGGCCGAACCCGGCAGCAGCTGCCCCAGCGGGACCGCCGCCGGGTCGGACGAGGCCGCGTCCGAGGCCTCGTCACGGTGCGCGCGCTCCCACTGCCAGTGCGACATCACGCCGAACCCACCGAGCACCAGCAATGCGAAGAGGGAGAGCCCGATCCAGCGCCGCGTCAGCAGCAGGCGCAGCGATTCGGACACCCGGCAACGGTAACCCGGCTCCGATCCGGCCAACATCTCGCTGCGAGTCCGTCAACGCCGGGCGGGTCTGGCGCTGCGGGGCTCCGGGTGCGCGTGGGCTACGGCTCGCCGGCCCCATGCAGGGCCGGTGACAGCTCGTCCTGCAGCTCGGGCACGTCGTCCGGCAGTTGCGGCAGTTCCGACCCCGGGAACCGGCCCGTGATCACCCAGGTCGCCCAGACGAGCAGGGCACCGGCGACGACATCGGCCAAGAAGTGGTTGCCGGTCCCGAGGACCACGAGGACGGTGCAGAGTGGGTAGAGCCAGGCCAGGTAGCGCATTCGCACCCCAGGCAGCGCGACCACCAGGGCGAGCGCGACCCACACCGCCCAGGCGACGTGCAGGCTCGGCATCGCAGCGAACTGGTCTGCCAGTCGGGCCGGTCCGTACGGTCTGGCCGCGGACAGGATGTTCCCTGCCTTCAAGGTGTCGATGACGTCGGGCACGGACAACCGGGGCGGGGCCAGGGGCAGCAGCCAGAAGACGACAAGTGCGGCCACGCTCGTGACGACCAGGACGTTGCGCAGCCGCGCGTAGCTGCCATGGCGGCAGACCCGCAGCCAGATGAGGACCGCCGGGGTGACGGCGAAGTGCAAGATGCCGTAGTACAAACCGGTCACCACGACCAGGACGTGACTGCCCGCGACGATGTGGTTGAGCCAGATCTCCGGGTCCAGGTGCAGGGCCCGCTCCACCGCCCAGACGTCCCTCGCCCGCGCGACCGCCGAGGCCTTGGAGCCGGTGACAAGGATCTGGACCCCTTGGTAGAGCACATAACCCAGGGCCAGCCCGAGGAACTCCACCCACCACGGCGGCAGCGGCGTCCGGCCCTCCGCGGCGAGCCCCGGCGACACGGTCCGCCCCGACGGCGCTGCCGACCCGGGCACTGTGCTCCCGTTCGGCACGGTGCCCCCGTACGGCGCGGTGCTCCCGGAGGGCACGGAGCCGTCCCGAGGCGCGGGGCGGTTCGGGGGCACAGTGATTCCTCTCTCGTGCGTACTGACCACCGAAAGACCTCGCTGCCGGCAGCCGCATCTTTCGTCATTGTCCGCGACGATGTTGTGACCTGATCGTGAACACCGCACGCTCACACGTACCTCTTATCCGCCCGTTGCCACGCGAGAGCACGACCGCCGGGTACGAAACCGTGCTCACAACCATCGCAACGACCAGAATGTGGGCATGCCGGGACCGCTGCGGGTGCGCGGCTCGGTGCTCATCCCGGAGTCCGAGCTGCGCTGGGCGTTCTCCCGCTCCTCCGGACCGGGCGGTCAGGGCGTCAATACAACCGACTCCCGCGTGCAGTTGTCGTACGACGTGGCCGGCTCGAGCGCACTCAGCCCGTTTCTGCGCACGCGAGCCTTGGAGCGGCTCGCGGACCGGTTGGTCGACGGCGTGCTCACGGTCTCGGCCAGCGAGCAGCGCTCGCAGTGGCAGAACCGGCAAGCCGCGGAGGCCAGACTCATGACGCTGCTAGCCGATGCCACGTCCCCGCCCGCGAGGCCCCGGGTCCCGACGCGGCCGAGCCGACGGTCGGTGGACCGTCGGCTGGAGTCCAAGCGCCGTCGCGGACAGACCAAGCGGCTGCGTCGCCCCGACCCCGACTGAGTGCGGCGGACGGATCCCGCGTCGGTATCAGGGCTTGCGCTGTTGCGGTCTGCTTTTGGGAGGGCTGGGCGACCAGGCCGTGCCCGGACGCGACGGGACGATCGGGGTCGGCCCTTCCACGGGTGCATGCGGGACCCGGTGCGGGATCCGCTTGCGATCCTGATCGTCCTCCGGGTCCGGGAAGCTGATCTTCTTCATCTGGTTGGTCATGCTGCGCCAGATGAAGTACACCGCGATGAGCAGGAAGACCCACGCCGCAAGGCCGAGCATGCCGGGCGAGACCTTGTCAGGGTCGGGCGGTCCGATCGGGCTCGGGCTCGGACTCGGTGTTGCGGCAGCGGCAACAAGGGGGACGACGGTGGACAGAAATGACATCGGGACCCTCGACTCAGCAGGCCGCGGCCGAGGCGTCGGACTGCGGGGCCCGCAGTCCGGAGAACAGGTCGTCCTCGAGCCCGTCCGCACCTATCACGGTCGGAACCCGCGACAGGGCAAGCTGGAAGTCCTCGGTGTCCCAGGCGGCGCGCTGCACGTCGAGCGGGACGGCGAACCACCGCCCGTTCGGGTCCACCTGAGTGGCGTGCGCGAGAAGGGCCGCGTCTCGGGCCTCGAACCATTCCCCGCACGACACGCGCGTGGTGAGCCGGGCGGCGTCCTCGGGCTTGTCCTCCCAGTTGGCCAGCCACTCCTGGAACGGGGACTGCAGCCCGGAGCTCCGGGCGGCGGCGTCCAACGCCTCGAGCCGTGCCTTGTGGAACGTGAGGTGGTAGTAGAGCTTGAGGGGGGACCACGGTTCGCCGGTGCCGGAAAACGCGTCTGGATCGCCGGCGGACTCGTACGCGATCATCGAGACCTCGTGCGTGCGCATGTGGTCCGGGTGCGGGTAGCCGCCGTTCTCGTCGTACGTCGTGATCACGTGCGGTCGGAACTCGCGGACGAGGGCCACCAACGGGGCGGCCGCCTCCCCCAGGGGGATCGCGGCAAAGCTGCCCTCCGGCACGGGAGGCAGCGGGTCGCCCTCGGGAAGGCCGGAGTCCACGAACCCGAGCCAGCGGTGCTGAACACCCAGGATCTGCGCGGCCCGGGCCATCTCGGTGCGGCGCACCTCGCTGAGGTCCTCGACGCCGGCCAGCGCCTCGGCCAACGCCGGGTTGAGGACGTCGCCCCGCTCCCCGCCGGTGCACGACACGACGAGCACCTCGACACCCTCCTGCGCGTAACGGGCCATCGACGCGGCACCCTTGCTGGACTCATCGTCCGGGTGCGCGTGCACCGCGAGCAGTCGCAACCGCTCCGGACCGTCCACAGGCGCGAACGGGACGGTGGGGTCAGGGCTCACCCTGCGTCCTTCCTCGTCGGTGTCTGCCGCCCCCGCGTCATTGTGCGCGGTCGGCACGACAGATGTTTGACTGCCAGTCTGACAACACTCGCCCGCCCCGATCCAATCCCCCCTCCGGAGTCCGACGTGCCGTCCCGCGCCAACACCCTGTCCCCCGAGCTCCGGGCTCGGTACGGCTTGGTGCCGATGGCCTGGTGGAAGCGTGCCCTTGGCATCTCGTTGGGCACGGTGCTGGTGGCCGTCCTGGGGTACGGGGCCTGGCAGGTGTCCGACCCGTCGGTCAACTGGCAGGTAACGGCGTACCACGTGGTCTCCGCGCAGCAGAGCACCATCTCGTTCGAGGTGAGCCGGGACGCGCGTACCACCGTGGTGTGCGTCATCCGGGCCCAGGACCAGAACAACGTCGATGTCGGCTACGCCACGGTGACGATCCCACCCGGCGCGGCGACGGTGCCGGCGACCTATCCGCTGGCGACCTGGGCCACGGCCGTCATCATCGACGTGCTGGGCTGCGCCGACAACGGCCCCCCGCAGGTCACTGGGCCGCAGTTCGCGCCGGGTACGACGAACCCGCCGCAGCAGGCGACGGTCGCAGGAGGCTGAGCGGCAGCGTACGCTCGTGTGTTCCGCCAGCACGACCAATTGCCGACGGCACGTTCTAAGGACAGATCCCGTGACCCAAGACACGAGCACACAGACCTGGCTCACCCAGGAGGCCTTCGATCGGCTCACGGCCGAGCACCAGGAGCGCCAGGGCCCGATCCGGGAGAACATCGTGAACCGGATCCAGGCTGCCCGGGAGGAGGGCGATCTGAAGGAGAACGGTGGCTATCACGCCGCCAAGGACGAGCAGGGCAAGAACGAGGCCCGCATCCGACAGCTCCAGCAGATCCTCGAGGACGTGCGGATCGGGACACCGGACGCTGCCGCCGGTGAGGTCGCGCAGGGCCAGGTGGTCACGATCGCGTTCGCCCCGGGCGACAACCTGACGTTCCTGCTGGGCAGCCGCGAGGAAGCCGCGACTGCGACCGTCGACGTCTACTCACCCACGTCGCCGCTGGGCTCGGCTGTGCTGGGGGCCCGGATCGGGGACTCGGTGTCGTACGTCACCCCAGCCGGCAAGAGCGTCACCGTCGAGGTGGTGTCCACCGCGCCCTACACCGGCTGAAGGTCCTTCAGGCGGGCGGGCTGCTCAGCCACTCGCGCAGGCCGGCCGCGACGGCCCGCACCTGCGAGGTGGGAGTGAACTCGTCGCGGGTGTGGGCGAGCATGGGGTCGCCCGGGCCGTAGTTGACCGCGGGGACGCCGAGCTCGCTGAAGCGGGCCACGTCCGTCCACCCGAACTTCGGTGTCGCGGTGCCGCCCACCGCGGCGAGGAACGCCCGCGCCGCCGGTTCGGTGAGCCCGGGCAGGGCGCCCGGTGCGAGATCGGTGATGACGACGTCGTACCCGGCGAAGACCTCCACGAGGTGGGCGCTGGCCTGCGGCCCGGACCGCGACGGCGCGAACCGGTAGTTCACGGTCAGCACCGCCTCGTCGGGGATGACGTTGCCCGCGACACCGCCGCTGATCCCGACGGCGTTGAGGCCCTCCCGGTATTCCAGCCCGTCCACAATCACCCGGCGGGGTTCGTAGGAGCGCAGGACGTCCAGGGCGCCCCCGAGCTTGTGGATCGCGTTGTCCCCCATCCACGATCGGGCGCTGTGCGCACGCCGCCCGGTCGTGCGTACCTCGGCGCGCAGGGTGCCCTGACACCCGGCTTCGATGACGGCGTTGGACGGTTCCATCACGACCGCGAAGTCCCCGGCGATCCAGTCCGGGTGGTCCGCAGCGATTCGTCGCAGCCCGTTGTGGACGGTCTCGACCTCCTCGGCCTCGTAGAACACCCAGGTCACGTCCCGCGCCGGCGCGGTCATCGTCGCCGCAAGGTGCAACGCGACGGCGACGCCGCCCTTCATGTCGCACGAACCCAGCCCGTACAGCCGCTGCTCACCGTCGACCTCGACCAACCGCGAGGGCAGGTTGCCGGCTTCTGGCACCGTGTCGAGGTGGCCCGCGACGACAACTCGTTGCGAGTGCCCGAGGTTTGTACGTGCGACGACGGAGTTGCCGTCACGCTGGACCGTCAGGTGTTCGTAGCCGAGCAGCGCCGTCTCGACCGCGTCGGCCAGGACCCGCTCGTGGTGGCTGACGCTCGGCAGGTCCACGACGGCTGCGGTCAGCGCCACGACATCGGCAGTCAGGTCGAGGGCGGGCACCGGCCCCGGAGCCTGAGCGGGTGCCAGGAAAGCCGGGTTGGAGGTCACCGGGCAACCGTACCGGCGCGTCGGCCGGTCGCGGTCGGTACGGTCAGGGCGTGACTGGCACCTTGCTGACGTCGGCGGCGAGCGGGGAGGGACTCGCCACGTATGCCGGCGACGACCTGCTCGACATCTGGTACCCCGCGCCCACCATGTCCGCCACCGCAGCCACAGTGCCGGCGCTGGCGGACCTCGTACGCCACGATCCCGTGCGGGATGTGACGACGAGGCTCGTCCACACCGTCGTCGCCGACCTCTCGGCGGCACCGGCCGACGCCGAGGACGTCTGGCTGCGGTTGCACCTGTTGTCCCACCGTCTGGTCCGGCCGCGACAGGTGAGCGTCGAGGGGTTCTTCGCCCATCTGGCGAACGTCGCGTGGACCAGCCTCGGGCCGGTCGCGGTCGGACAGCTCACCGTCGTACGCCTGCGGGCCCTGGGCGCCGGCCAGCAGCTGACCGTGTACGGCGTCGACAAGTTCCCGCGGATGGTCGACTACGTGGTGCCGGACGGCGTGCGGATCGCGGACGCGGACCGGGTCCGCCTCGGAGCGCACCTGGCCAGCGGCACCACCGTCATGCACGAGGGGTTCGTGAACTTCAACGCCGGGACCCTGGGCGCGTCCATGGTCGAGGGCCGGATCTCCGCGGGTGTCGTCGTCGGGGAAGGCTCCGACATCGGCGGCGGCGCCTCGATAATGGGGACATTGTCCGGAGGCGGCACCCAGATCGTCACGATCGGACGGGACTGCCTCATCGGGGCGAACTCCGGGGTCGGCATCTCCCTCGGCAACAGCTGCGTGGTCGAGGCCGGGTGCTACATCACCGCGGGTTCGAAGATCACCCTGCCTGACGGCGAGATCGCCAAGGGCCGGGAGCTTTCCGGGCTCGCGAACCTGCAGTACTGGCGCAACTCCGTCACCGGCGCGCTCGAGGCCCGACCCCGCAGCGGCTCCTGGGGAGGCCTCAACACCACCCTGCACACTGCTCACTGAAGCGGCGTACCTGCTCCAAGTGTCGCCAGTTCCCGAAAATGGCGACGTCTGGAACAGGTAGTCGCAGTAGTCAGTGCGGCATACGCCGGTTGGTCCCGGTGCGATCATGGAATCTCGCTGCTCGCGCCGGCGGCGGTGGCGTAGGCCGCGGCCAGCCTCACGAGCCGGTCGTGCGGGACTGGGACGATCCGGTCCGCGAGCTTGGCGGCGACCAGCTCGGGGCAGTCGCTGACCTCGTGACCATCGAGCGCGGCGGCGCGCAGGTACAGCTCGTGTGCGGTGGCAGCCCGGGCCAATGACTGTGCGTTCCAACGGGCCAGCTCCGGCAGCGTCTCCCGCGCGGCACGTACGGCGTCGGCACACGCGGCCTGCGTGTCGCAGCGCCCCAACATCCACTGCACCAGCGCGACATCACCCCGGACCCCCGCCAGAGCCCGCGATGCCGTGCGCACGTCGCGCAGAATGTGCGCGATGACCTGCCACGCGTGGTGCACAGAGCCCGGGTTCGCTCGGGAGCCCGCGTCCGGGCCGCTCTCCTGCAATGTGATCGCCAACGTCGCGTAGTCGGCGAGCGTGCCCGCGGGGACATGCGTCCGCCGCGACAGCACCCACGCTGTCCGTCGCAGCCGCGCCAGCCGGCCCGCGACCTGGCTGGTCGACAAGTCCAGGCGCACCGAGGGCCGGGCCAACCCCAGCCCGGCGATCTGACCTCGAAGCGGCGGCATCACCTCGCCGCATCGTTGCGCGACCTCGATCAGCTCCCCGGGATCCCCTAGCTGCCGGCCCACCATGGTGGCGCCGATGCCGAACACGCGCGCCTGTCTGGCCAGCTCACGACAGCAGCTGGCGAGCATTCTCACCTGGCACGCAACGGCGCCGATCGCGCTCAGGACCTCGCCGGTCTCATCGAGTGCGGCGGACTCCGGGCTGCGCCAGGACCCGTCGGTATCGCGATGGGTGCGAAGCATGTCCGATGCCGAGCGGACGGACACCGCGGCACTGCACCATGTCGACTCCAGCGCAGAACGGGAGTCGCGCGCCGGACCGACAGCGACCGCGACCGGACGACGGCCGTACGGCGCGAGCAGCGACTCGAACCGGTTCCCCCAGCGCAGCAAGTCGGTGTTGGCCCCGACTTCGGTGTTGGTGCCGACCTGCTCGAGCTCGGGTCGCAATCTGTTGCACGACAGCACTTCAAGCAGTTCGTGGCAGGCGCGCAGCGTGTCGGACAACGCCAGGACGGCCGCGAATGCAGCGGACCGAGAGGGCAGCCGGGTCGTCCCGAGCAGTTCGGCTCCGTTCTGCACCAGACGTCCGGAGTCGTGCAAAAGCGCCCCGAGCGTCACGCCTGCCGTAGGCGGATCCGCCGCGATGAGAGGGCCGCACTCGGTCCGAGAGCTGGGAGAGCTGACGAGCCTGAGCCCGGATCGCGGGGCCATGG
>JBDTDW010000145.1:0-8953 GCA_039922855.1 Candidatus Nanopelagicales bacterium
GCCCGGGTCATCGATCCGGCCCGGCGGCCCAGCTCGCGGACGTCGAGCACGAGCGGGCCCCGCGTGCGCAGCGTCAGGTGCGCCCGCGCATGCTGCGCGGGCGTCTGACGCTGGTCGTAGGTGGTCACGGGGGTGCCTTCGCCGTTCGAGCGAGGTTCGGAGCAGGACGGAGTACGGCTGCACGAGCCGACGGGTCAGACTAACGGAACTCCGGCGGGCTCCCCAAATCACCGACCGGCACAGACTGCCGGTCGGGACGGCCACCGATCAGTACGGCAGCGGCTCCTCGTGCCCCTCGGAGGCAATCTCGTCGTCGGCGTACCGGCCCCGGATCTTCTCCCGGCCCTTCTGCACCGCGCCGAGAGTCTTGTGCAGCGCGACCTCGAAGTTGGCCAGCTTGGCATCGACGTAGTCGTCGGTCTCCTGCCGCATCCGGCGGGACTGCTCCGCAGCCTCTGAGCGCATCAGGTCCGACTCGCCGAGCGCCGCCCGGTAGATCTCGTGCTCGCTGACCAGCTCCCCGGCCTCTGTGCGGGCCTGCTCGATGACCCGGTCGGCGTCGCGCCGGGCGACCGCGAGGATGTCGTCGCGGTCCGCGAGCACGTCGTCGGCGTGCGCCAACGCGTTCGGCAGCAGGCCGCGGATCTCATCGAGCAGGTCGAGCACCTGCGCGCGGTTGACGACGCACGACGCGGACATCGGCATGGCACGGGCACCCTCGACCAGGGTCGAGAGCTCGTCGAGCTTGTCGTGGACGTCCACGTGGGGTGGTTCCTCCAGATCCAGCAGGTCAGTGACCGACCAGGTCGACGCGTTCGGTCAACCGGGCCAGCAGGATGTCAGGAACCAGCCCCGACACGTCACCACCGTACGTCGCGACCTCCTTGACCAGGCTCGAGGACAGGTAGCTGTACAGCGGGTTCGTGGACACGAACAACGTCTCGGTGCCGGTCAGGCGGTGGTTCATCTGCGCCATCTGCAGCTCGTAGTCGAAGTCGCTGACCGCCCGCAAACCCTTGACGATCACCGCGATGTCGTGGTCCCGGCAGTAGTCGACCAGAAGGCCGTGGAAGCTGTCGACGACGACGTTGGGGTACGGCGCCACTACCTCGCGCAACATGTCGATGCGCTCTTGGACAGTGAACAGGCTGCTCTTCGTCTTGTTGATCAGCACCGCGACGGTCACCTGCTCGAACAGCGCCGCAGCGCGTGCGAACACGTCGAGGTGCCCGTTCGTGACCGGGTCGAAGGAACCGGGACACACGGCGTACGTCACGCGTGATCCTCTCCCCGGGTCGCGGTCACCCGTCCCCGCCAGGTGTTCCCAGGCCAGACGGTCCGGCGCCAGGCCAGCGCCCGCCGGTGCTGCGACGCTACCAAAGCAGGAGGGTGCGGCGCCCGGTCAGCCTTAGCCCCGGTAGGTCGCGACATGCAGCACGGTGTCGCCGTACGCCCTCGTCCGCGCCGGTTCGTACCCGTCCGGCCAGTCCACGGGCATCGGGCCGGGACGACCGCCGCGCGCGGGACGGTGGCCCTGGGCCGGCGCGGGCCGCGCCGCCCGCTCGAGGACGACGGTCGCGCCGTCGGCGAGCCAGCCACCGACGGCCAGAGCGGTGAGGACCGCGGTGACCCGCGACGGCGCAAGGTCGTACGGCGGATCGGCCAGGACCAGGTCGTACCCCGGTGGTGACTGCGGCTGCGCGAGCACCTGATCGACGTCGCGGCCCACGACCACGGCACCAGCGAGCCCGACCGCCACGATGTTCGCCCGGATGACCTCGACCGCACTGCGGTCCCGCTCCACCAGCAGTGCGTGGGACGCGCCCCGGGACAGGGCCTCCAGACCCAGAGCCCCGGACCCGGCGTACAGGTCGATCACGCGCCTTCCGGACCAGCTCATCAGGGCGGATTCCAGGGCACTGAACAACGACTCCCGCACCCGGTCCGCCGTCGGACGGGTCCCCGCCGGGGGTACGGCCAGCCGGCGACCGCGCGCCGCACCCGCGATGATCCGCGTCATGGCCGCCAATCCCGCATGGGGTCATCCTTCCCGACCCGGCCCGGCGGCAGCCACGACGGAGCCTGGTCAGGACCGGTCGAGATAGTCCGAACGCTCCGCGTCCTCAAGGTCGGCGACGGCGCGAGCCAGGGCCGGCAGACCTGACAGCGTCGGATCGGCGGCGACAAGGTCGGTGGCGTAGTGGCGGGCCGTGACGATGAGGTCCTCATCGCGCAGCACCTCCAGCGCCTGCAGCGAGGACGTGCGTCCGGACTGGTGGACCCCGAGCACGTCTCCCTCGCGCCGCTGGGCCAGGTCCAGGCGGGACAGCTCGAACCCGTCCAGGGTCGCGGCGACCGCGTCGAGCCGGTCCCTGGCCGAGGAGCCAGGTGGCGCGTCCGAAACCAGCAGGCACAGCCCGGCGTGGCCGCCGCGCCCGACCCGGCCACGGATCTGGTGCAGTGAGGAGACCCCGAACCGGTCGGCATCCATCACGACCATGACCGTGGCGTTGGGCACGTCCACGCCCACCTCGATCACCGTCGTGGCCACGAGCACGTCGATGTCGCCCGCGGCGAAGCGGGCCATCGTCGCGTCCTTCTCGTCCCCCGGCAGCCGTCCGTGCAGGACGGCGACGCGCTTTCCGGCCAGCGGCCCCTCCACCAGGGTCTGCGCCAGCTGCAAGACCGCGACCGCCGGCCGGCGCCGGTCGGGGAGCTTGTAGCCGCCGGCAGCGTCGTCGTCCACGGCGTCCTCGTCGCCGTCGCCGATGCGCGGGCACACGACGTACGCCTGCCGCCCGGCGTCGACCTCTTCACGCATGCGTTCCCAGGTACGCCTCATGAGACGTGGTGCCTCGCTGGCGGGCACCACGTGGGTCACGATCGGGGTCCGGCCCGCCGGCAGCTCGGTCAGGGTCGAGGTCTCGAGGTCGCCGAACACCGTCATGGCGACGGTGCGCGGGATCGGGGTGGCGGTCATGACCAGTACGTGCGGGCGACTGTCGTCGCGCGCCTTGGCCGACAGGGCGGCCCGCTGCTGCACCCCGAACCGGTGCTGCTCGTCCACGACGACGAGCCCGAGGTCGAAGAACTGCACCCGATCCTCCAGCAGCGCGTGGGTGCCCACGACGATCCCGGCATCGCCCACCCCGATGTCGAGCAGGGCCTCGCGCCGCTGCGCCGCCGTCATCGAACCGGTCACCAGCGCCACCCGGGTGCCGATGTCGGTGCCGCCGAGCCTGCCGCGCTCGGCCAGCTCCCCGAGCATCGCGGTGATGGAGCGGTAGTGCTGGTGGGCCAGCACCTCGGTCGGCGCCAGCAGTGCGGCCTGTCCCCCGGCATCGACGACGGTGAGCATCGCGCGCAGCGCGACGATAGTCTTGCCCGAGCCGACCTCGCCTTGCAGCAGACGGTGCATCGGGTGGGACTGCCCGAGGTCGATCATCAGGTCCCGGCTGACCGCCACCTGCCCATCGGTGAGACGGAACGGCAGCCGCGCGTCGAACGCCGCCAGCACCGCGTCACCGGGGTCCACCCGCGGGGTCGCCGGCAGACCGGAGGTCACCCGGCGGCGCAGCGCCAACACAGTCTGCACGAGGAACGCCTCGTCCCAGCGCAGCCGCTCCAGCGCCTGGGTCACCGAAGCCATCGAGTGCGGCACATGGATGGCAACGAGCGCGTCATGCAGCCCCATGAGCCCGCGCTGAGCCCTCAGTACGTCCGGGAGCGGGTCCTGCAGGTCCGGTGGCAGCTGCGCCAACAGAACCCGGATGGCTTTCAGGATCCGCCACGAGGGAAGCTTCGCCGTTGCCCGGTACACCGGGATCAGGTCGCCGGCGAACGCCAGGGCCGCGTCCGGGTCCCCCTCGTCGCCCATCGGCTCGACCTCGGGGTGCGCGAGCTGGCGGTTGCCGTTGAACATCGTGACCTTGCCCGCGAACAGGCCGACCCGCCCGACCTTGAGCTCCTTCTCCAGTCTCCAGGCCTGCTTGAAGAACGTGAGCGTGAGCTGACCGTGCCCGTCGGTGACGATGACCTCCTGCCGCAGAGCAGGCTGCCCGGTTCGCTTGTCCTTGTAAGGCTTGTTCTCGGCGCGCAGCACTCGCGCCATGACGGTGGCGTGCTCGCCGATCTCGAGCTCGGACAGATCCGTCAGGGATCCACGACCGGCGTAGCGACGCGGGTAACGACGCAGCAGGTCCTCGACGGTGCGCACGCCGAGCTCCTGGACGAGAGTGCGCTCGCCCTTGCCGAGCGGGTCGGACAGCTTCACCGACTCAGCACATCACTCGACACCGACGATGAGCGGCCACAGCGGCTGCCCGCCGTCCTGGACGACGACCTCGACACCGGGATGGGTACGTCGCAGGTGCCGACGCAGCTGCGAGGCAAGGTCGTCCGAGGCTTCCTCCCCGGTCAGCAGCGTGACCAGCTCGCCACCGGACTGCAGCAGCCGGCTCACGACCCGAGCCGACACCTCCTCGACCGTGCTCCCGATCTCGGCGACATCACCGTCCACGACGCCGAGGATGTCGCCGGGCCGGCACGTACCGGCCATGGTCATAGCCTCCCGAACAGCCGTGGTGACGGCGGCATACCGGGTCGCGTGGGCGGCGCGTGTCATCGCGATGACGTCGTCGTCGAAACCGGCCCCGCTGTCGTGGACAGCGGTGGCGGCCAAGGACTGCACGACCGAGCGGGTGGGGATGACCGCCACGCGCAGGCCCTCCTGCTGCGCGTGCCGGGCGGCCGCCTCGGCGGCAGGGCGGGTGTCGGAGTCGCTGGTCAGCAGGACGACCTCCTCCGGTCCGGCCCGGTGGATGCCGTCGAGCAGCTCGGCGGTGGAGGGCGCCTGCCGCGGCAGGGCAGGCACGCTTGTGGCACCGGCTGCGTGGACCAGGGCGGCCGTTCCGGGGCCGTGGGTGACCACCACGATCCCGCGACCTGTCACCGCGTGCCGCGGCCGGGTCTGGCTCAATGCCGTGACGCGGATCCGGTGCGGGCGCCCGGCCGCGATCCCGGCCTCCATCGCAGCACCGACGTCGTCACAGTGCACGTGCACGTTCCACAGCCCGGCCGCCCCGACCACGACGACCGAGTCACCCAGCTCCGCGAGGGTGCTGCGCAGCCGGTCCGTCCCCGTGGCGTCGGAGTCCAGCAGGTACATGACCTCGTACGCACCACCGGAGTACGCGGCGTCCGGCTCGGGCGGCGCGGGCACGGGCAGCCGGCGCTCCTTGCGCGCCCGGTGCACCCCCGTGACGACCTCCTCCAGGGCGTCGTAGAGCACGACCAGGCCGCGACCCCCGGAGTCCACGACGCCTGCCCGCGCCAGTACCGCGAGCTGGGACGGGGTGCGCTCCAGCGCGTCCCGTGCCCCCTGCGCCGCTGCCCGCATCACGGCGGGGGCATCGTCGGGGAAGCGCGCCACCATCAGCGCGGCCTGTTCGCCGGCGACCCGTGCCACCGTGAGGACGGTGCCCTCGACCGGGGTCGCGACGGCTTGGTACGCGCTGCGCGCCGCGACCTGCAGCGCTTCGGCGAGCGCCTGCGCCCACGACAGGTGCGCCGAGGCCACCAACCCGGAGACGAACCCGCGGGTGAGCTGGCTCAGAATGATCCCGGAGTTGCCTCGGGCGCCGAGCAGCGCGCCGCGGGCCAGAGCGTCACCGGCGGCACCGGCGTCCGAGGCGACCGCGGGGTCGAGCCCGACGGCTGCGTCGAGCGCCGCGCAGGCGGCTTCCTGGGTGAGGTAGAGGTTCGTTCCGGTGTCCCCGTCAGGGACGGGGAACACGTTGAGCGCATCAATCTCGGCGCGTGCCTCCCCCAGGCCTCGCAGTCCCAGGTGTGCCCAGCGCGTGAGCAGCTGCCCGTCCGCGCGCTCGTCCACCATGTCGCCTTCCGGCCCGATCCACCGCGGGAGCCCCCGCACCCCGTGAGACTACGGGCACGTGAACCGAGCCGGTTTGGGTCCTGCGCAGCGGCTCATATACCCTGGGTCTCCCGCCCGATTCCGGCGGGTCCCGGCCGTTGCGACGGTGCGGACGACATCCGAGAACGATCACGAGCCTTCTGGAGACCACTGTGGCTGCGAACTGCGACGTCTGCGGCAAGGGCCCGGGCTTCGGTCACTCGATCTCCCACTCCCACCGCCGCACCAAGCGTCGCTGGAACCCGAACATCCAGTCGGTACGCGCGATGGTGGGCCGTACCCCCAAGCGCCTGTCCGTGTGCACCTCGTGCATCAAGGCGGGCAAGGTCACGCGCGCCTGACCGACAGCTCACGAAGGCCCGCTCCGTTCCTGGAGCGGGCCTTCGGCCGTCATGGGGTGAACCCCCACCGCGCGGCGCCACAAGCCCTTGCGCACGGTCAGCAACATCACTACCTTGTGTCGCATGGAACCTGGCGGTGCACGTAGCCACTCCATCACCCAGCTTCGCCGCGGCGTGCTCGAGTACTGCGTCCTGGCGCAGCTGACCAAGGACGAGTTGTACGGCTTCGAGCTGGTGCGACGCCTGTCCTCCGACGGAGGGGACGGCTTGTTGACCAGCGAGGGCACGATCTACCCGCTGCTCTCCCGGCTGCGCGAGCAGGGATGGGTCAGCACGACCTGGCGGGAGTCCGATGCCGGCCCGCCGCGCCGCTCTTACGCGATCACCGCCAGCGGCCGGACCGCGTTGGCCGGTTTCACCCAGCAGTGGGCCCAATTTCGTAGCTCCGTCGACAAGCTGCTCTGCCCCCACGACCCGAAGGGCATGTGATGTCCGCTCCCGTCACCGACTCGCTCGTCTCGGACTACCTGGCGCGGCTCACCCGCGCCGCCGCGGCGCTGGCGCCCCAGCAACGGGCGGACCTTGTCGCCGGCATCAGTGAGCACATCGACACCGCGCGACGGTCAGGGGAGGCGCCCGACGAGGCCGCAGTGAGAAACCTGCTCGACCGGCTCGGAGATCCGGCCGAGATCGTCGCAGCAGCGGACGGCGGGGATCAGGGCGCGGTTCCGGCCCCGGCACGTGGTCGCGGGATGGGCCTCGAGATCGCCGCCGTCGCCATGCTCACGGTGGGCTCGTTCGTCATGGTGATCGGTTGGCTCTTCGGCGTCGGCCTGCTCTGGGCGTCGCGGCGCTTCACGCTCGGCGAGAAGGTGCTGGCGACCCTCGTGGTCCCCGGCGGCCCTTTCGGAGTCCTGCTGCTGTTCGGCGCCATGCTCCCGTCCACCCAGACTTGCATGGCCACTGCCTCGTCCAACGATCAGACCGGTCAGCTCGTCCAAGGCCCCGAGACGTGCACCGGGTTCGCCTTCCCGTCGTGGTTGGGGATCGCGCTGTTCATCGCTGCCGTTGTCGGCCCGTTCGTGGTCGGTGCCTTCCTGCTGGTACGGGCAAACGGCCGCCTTGATGCCGACGTCTCCTGATCCGCGCCCTTCACGGACCGGCGCAGCGCACTGTTCCGCACGTGATCAGTCACGCCCCGGTGCCGCCGGCCTGGAGCATGAGCTGCCGGGGGCTCAGCGGGCCGGGATGGACCAGTCGTGTCGCACCGGGCCGATGCCCGAGCCCAGCGCGAAGCCGGCCGCCAGGGCGCCGGTGACGTACACCTTGGCCGCCCGGGTCGCCTCGGGCACGTCCTGGCCCAGCGCGAGGTAGCACGCGAGCGCCGAGGCCAGGGTGCAACCGGTGCCGTGGGTGTGGGGGTTGGCCAGGCGGGGCCCCTCAAGGAGCAGCTCGGTGTGTCCGTCGGTCAGCAGGTCGACGGCGTCACCGGCCAGGTGCCCACCCTTGACCAGGACCCAGGTCGGGCCAAGGTCCAGCAGCGCAGCCGCGGCGGCTCGCTGTCCGGACTCGTCTCGTACCTCCAGGCCGGTGAGCAGGGCTACTTCGTACAGGTTGGGGGTGACGATGGTCGCGCGCGGGAGCAGCCGGCTCCGTACCGTCGCCACCGCCTCTGCCGCCAGCAGCGGGTCGCCGTGCTTGCTCACCCCGACCGGGTCCACGACGACCGGCACTCCTTCCGGCAGCGTCGCCAGCAGCTCGGCGACAGTCTCGACGAGCTCGACCGACGAGAGCATCCCGGTCTTGACCGCATCGACCCCGATGTCGTCGACCACGCTGCGGAACTGCTGTCGTACCGCCGCCACCGGCAGGTCCCACGCGCCCTGAACGCCGAGGCTGTTCTGCGCGGTGACCGCCGTGATCACGCTCATCCCGTGCACGCCCAGCGCGAGCATCGTCTTGAGGTCGGCCTGGATGCCCGCGCCGCCCCCGGAGTCCGACCCGGCGATGGTCAGCACCCGCCGCGGCGTACCCAGCTTCGTCACGTTCCCAACCTACCGACGTCGCCAGAGGCACCCCGGGGCCGGCGTTGCCCGCGGTACGCCAGGTTCACGGCGGCTGTGCGAGCGGGCGCCGGGTGCACCGACGCTCGTGCGTATGAGAGCCAGGTTCACCGGCGCTTGTGCGACGTTTCAGGCCGCCGCCCGGCGTGTCGTCGATCTACCACCGGTGAACCTCGCACGAAACGATCAAACGCCGGTGAACCTCGCGCGGATCGAACCACCCCCGGCGGATGCCCGGCTCAGCTGAAGTGGTCGTGACCGGTCGGGCCCTCGTACGTACGCCCGTCGACCAGGACACCGGGGCCGGACTCGCCGGCGGCCAGCACCGAGCCGACCACGACGAAGCCCTCGGGTCGCCAGAAGTCCGGCGGGAACGTCGCGACGAGGGCGTGGTCGTCCCCGCCGCCGAGCAGCCAGGCGAGCGGGTCGAGGTTGAAGGCGCCGGCGGCCTCGGCCAGCGGCGGCGCGATCGTGAGCCGGTCGGTCTCCAGCGACAGCACGACGCCCGAAGCCTCCGCGATGTGGCCCGCGTCGGCGACGAGGCCGTCGGACACGTCGATCATGGACGTCGCTCCGGCACGGGCGGCCGCCGGACCGAGGTCGTACGGCGGCTCCGG
>JBDTDW010000146.1:0-6682 GCA_039922855.1 Candidatus Nanopelagicales bacterium
CCGGCCGCGAGCCAGCTCGGCAGTCACCTGGGCGTCCTGGTCGGCGCCGGCCAGTCGCTTCCCGATGTCCTCCAGGGCGACGGACAGGTCGGTGGGGTCCAATGCCACCAAGGCCGCTCGGGCCTCGGCGTCCAGGCCCGCGGCCTGCCCGGCGGCGGCCAGTGCCTGCTCGACGTGGTGCTGGGCCTCGCTCCTCGCGCTTTGGGCGTCGTGTCGGCGGTCCTCGAGCTCGGCGGTGACGCGGTCGTAGAGGTGCGTGCCGAACAGCTTGGTCAGCAGCTCGCGGCGGGTGTCGTCGTCGGCGCGCAGGAACCTCGCGAACTCCCCCTGGGGCAGCAGGACGACCTGCGTGAACTGCGCCCGGTTCAGTCCCATCAGCTCGGTCACGAGCTGCCCGGTCTCAGCTTTGTTGGCGCAGAGCGACACCCAGGCGCCGTCCTCGAGCTGCTCCAGGTGGACGGTCGAGGACTCCTTGACCGGCGCCCCGCCCTTGCGCTTGCTGGGACGCTCGTGCTCGGGGACACGGGTGATCCGCAGCCGGCGCCCGCGGACCGACCACTCCAGGGTCACGGTCGGGGTGCGGCCGGGAGCCGCGAAGTCCGAGTGCAGCCGATCCCGCGCCGAGGTCTCGGCGCTGAGCTCGCCGTACAACGCGAACGTGACAGCGTCCAGCACCGTGCTCTTGCCGGCGCCGGTCGGACCCTCGAGCAGGAACAACCCGCTGGCCGAGAGCTGGTCGAAGTCGACGTCCTGCACAGTGGCATACGGTCCGAAGGCGTCCAGCGACAGGTGATGCAGCCGCATCAGAGCGTGGCCTCCTCGTTGACGCCAGCGGTCGCCGACTCGACCGCGCCGCGCAGGACGGCCAGCGCGGCGGGATCCGGTCGGGCGTTGTCGACGTAGGCGATGAACTCGGCGCAGATCTCCAGCGGGTCGGTGAGGGTGGCGAGCCGGGCCAGATCTTCGTCGGGCAGCCCACCCTCGGGTGCGAAGTCCAGGACGATGGTGTGCGGCCAGGCGGCGCGCAGGCGCTGCATCGGATCTGCGGGTCGTGCGGGGTCGGTGAGCACCACCTTGAGCCAGGCGTCCCTGACGTCGGCCGGCTCGCCGTCGGCGCGCGCGAGCAGCTGGTCGAGGCGGCCACGCAGCTCCCGCAGCGGTCTGGTCACCGGTGTCGGCAACAGGGTCGTCGAGACCTCGCCCGCACCGTCGAGGTCGACCAGGGTCACGGACTTGGTGTGATGGCGCTCGGAGAACGAGAACGCCAGCGGGGAACCGCTGTAGGCCGCGGACGTGCCCGCCGGTGCGGTCAGGGACTGCTGGCCGTGCAGGTGTCCCAGGGCGACGTAGGAGATGCCCTCGAACACTCCGACGTCCGCGTCAGCGATGCCACCGACCCTGATGTCGCGCTCGGACTCGCACGTCGCGGCCCCGGTGACGAACGCGTGCGCAGCTACGACGGTGCGCCCGATGCCACGACGTGCGGCGTCGGCCTGTATCCGCTCGACCGCCTTGGCCAGCACCGATGTGTGGGAGCGCTGCGCCCCGAGCTCGGTCATGACCGCGTCGGGCAGCAGGTAGGGGATGCCATAGCAGGCGACCTCGCCGTGCTCGTCGGTGAGCACGAGCGGGCGGTCGATGTCGGCGACGGAGGTGCGCAGGTGGATCCCGGCTGTCTCACTCAGCTCTCCGCCGAAACCCAGCCGAACGGCAGAGTCGTGGTTGCCGGACGTGACCAGCAAGGGCACCCGGGCCGCGGCGAACGCGGCGAACGTGTGGTCCAGCAGGCGTACGGCCTCAAGGGGGGGCACCGCCCGGTCGTAGACGTCGCCGGCCACCACCACGGCATCGACCTCGTGACGTTGCGCTTGTTCTAGCAGCCAGGTGCAGAACGCAGTCTGGTCCTCGGTGAGGTCCTGGTCGAACAGGCGCCGACCCAGGTGCCAGTCAGAGGTGTGGATCAACCTCATCGGTGCGGTGCCTCCCCTCTGGTCCGTCCTGTCGATGATGCGTCACCGACCACCCGTGGCCCGGGACCCACGCCGTACCTCCGGATTCCGTGACCGAGCTTCGTGAACGGACCCTGGCAGGGGGGTCCGACAACCGGTCGCCGGACGAGGCTCGGACATCACCCGTTCAGGCGATCACGCCTGGAGCGGTTGCCGCCGACCCACTTCGTGGACGTCAAGAAGAGTCCGGCAGCCGCATACCCACCCCGACCGGGGGAGAGCGGCACACACGTGGGGGGCGACGCAGATGACCACGCAGACGCAGCAGACGGTGGACGTGACAGACACCACCGTGCCGGCACAGGATGGAGTGCCGCGCGGGCGACGGTGGCATCTTAACGCCGCAGGCGTGGTGGCGGTGGGCGCCGGTGCCTCGCTGCTGGTCCCCTCCCCGGCCGAGGCCGCCACGGTGGCCCAGATCCGGGTGGTCACGAAGTACCTACCCCTGGTCTGGCGCTACGACCCCCGCACCCGGGTCACCACGGTCACCAAGGCACGCAAGACCCGCGTGACGGCCCGGTTCGTCGGGGCGGCCGTGTACGAGCGGAACGCGAAACGGGTCTGGGTACGAGTCCCGTACGAGTGGCGCAAGAGCCGGGGGGCGCTGGTCTACTCCCGATACCTCTACCTGCTGCTGCTGCCCAAGCCCGCACCCAAACCTGCGCCCAAGCCGGCACCGGCTCCACAGCCAGGTGGCTCCACCGCGATCGCGGCCTCGGCCCGCACCGTGAGTCCCTACGTGAGCACCAGCATGGCCTGGCACCTGGCCCGCCGAGCCTCGTACGGCCCCTCCCCGGCCCTGCTGGCCGAGATCACGGCACTCGGCCCGAACAGGTGGCTGGAACGACAGCTGACGCCGGCTGTCATCGCCGATCCGCTGTGCGATGCGATGCTGGCCAAGCTCGGCGACCCGGGCACCGGCATGATGCCGGTGGGCACCGCCATCCGCACGGTCAACGCGGCGCTGCGTGACAAGACCCGGGTCCCGCTGATCAATGACTGGCAGCAGCGCCAGCTCGCCGCCAAGGCTCACGTCATCCGCGCTGCCTGGTCGAACCGGTCGCTGTTGACCGTGATGGAGGACTTCTGGGGCAACCACTTCAACGTGCCCACGTTCGGCAGCCGGGTCGGGGCCAGCCGGGAACATCTGGCCCTGACGATCCGCGCCAACGCGTTCGGCAAGTTCAGCTCGCTTCTCACCGCGGTGACGATGCACCCGGCGATGCTGAGCAACCTGAACAACCGTGACTCCGACAAGGCGCACCCCAACGAGAACCTGGGCCGGGAGCTGCTGGAGCTGCACACCGTCGGGGTGGACGCGCCCTACGGAGAGGTCGGCGTGGTGACCTCCGCACGGATCCTGACCGGGCTCTCGGTCGGGTCGGACACCGAGGAATACCTGTACAAGGACTGGATGCACTGGACCGGTCCGGTGCACATCCTCGGGTTCAATGACGCGAACCAGGCCGCGAACGGTGAGGCCGTCGCCCGACGTTACCTGAGCGTTCTCGCCCACCACCCCGACACTGCCCGGCAGGTCTGCCGCAAGCTCGCGGTCCGGTTCGTGTCGGACACCCCGTCGCAGGCGCTGGTCGACAGGCTGGCAGGGGTCTATCTGGGCAACGACACCGCTATCGCGCCGGTGCTGCGGGTGTTGTTCAGCTCCGCGGACTTCGCCGGCTCGGCGGGTGCGAGGACGCACCGGCCGTTCGAGCGGCTGATGGCCACCGTGCGGATCAGCGGGATCGGCCCGGTGCTCACGAGCGGCGACCCGACGTTCGACCACCTCGGCGCGGTCAACGCGCTCTACGGCATCGCCAACGATGCCGGCCACGCGCCGTTCGCCTGGGCGGCTCCCAACGGTTACCCGGACGTGACGGCCGCCTGGACCTCCACCGCTGCCACGCTGGCCTCCTGGAACAACCGGATCGGCACCGTCCAGGGCTGGTACCCACAGGCGAAGTACCTCACGGGCACGGGCGCGGGCCTCGCGGCGCTGCTGCCCTACCACGTGAGCCCCTGGACGTTCCCGGCCACCTACACCCACGGACAGCTGATCCAGCACATGGCGAGCCGGCTGTTCGGGCTGGCCCTGCCTCCCGAGCACGTGGATGCGGTCTGCGCGTTCATGAACGTCACGTCGACACGACTGCTACGGACCTATCCGACCGAGGTTCCGGGCGCGGTCAGCTGGCAGCTCGGCTCCTGGGTGGCCCTGCTGCTCGACTCGCCGTACGGGTTGCAGCGATGAGCCCGCGCCGAGCCAAGGGCACCGCCCGCCCCAGCAGCGCGGATGAGCTCGAGTGCTGCGCGCAAGCCCGGAGCCTGGGCGCCCCGTCCCGGCGGGCGGTTCTCAAGGGCCTGCTCGCCGGAGCTGCCGCTGTCCCACTCGTCGGGGTCATCGGCGCCGACATCGCGTACGCGAGCCCCACGGACACGACCTGGGAGGGTGACACCCTGATCGTGCTCAGCCTGCGCGGCGGTTTCGACGGGCTCTCCGCGATCGTGCCGATCAGCAACGACCTCTATCCCGACTACATCGCGCAGCGGCCGAACATCGGGGTACCGCAGAGCCAGCTGATCGACCTCGACGGTCGATTCGGCTTGCATCCGGCGCTGATGCCGCTCAAGCCGTGGTACGACCAGGGCAAGTTCGGTGCCGTGGTCGCCGCCGGGCTGCCGACTCCGAACCGCTCGCACTTCGAGGCGATGGCAGAGATCGAAGCGGCCGTGCCTGGCTCGGTCGCGCGCAACGGGTGGCTCAACCGGGTCATGGGTCGCCACCACGGGGCGCTGGCGCCGCTGAGCGCGCTGCAGGTCGGTTCCAGCTCGATGCCCACGTCGCTGCAGGGCGAAGAGTCGGCCCTCGGGGTACGCAGCCTGAGCAGCTTCACGCTCAATGGTGCCGATCTGACGACGCGACCCAACGCGTGGACCCTCACGCCGGCGAAGTGGAGCACAGCGCTGAACACGCTGAGCGCCAAGGCGAGCGCTCCAGTGGTGGAGTCGGCGGCATTGACGCTCGGGGCGCTCTCGGACATCGCCACCGTGAACGCGACCCCGGCCGGCACGGGTTATCCGACCGGCGCCACCGCTGCTGCGCTGAAGGACGTGGCGCGCCTCATCAAGTCGGGGTTGGGCGTCAAGCTGGTCACGCTCGACGTTGGCGACTGGGACATGCACTCAGGGCTCGGCAAAGTTGACAACGGCTGGATGTTCAACAATCTCACCAGCCTGGGGCAGTCACTCGCCGCGTTCGCCGCTGACCTCGGTCCGGCCATGGACAACGTGACCCTCGTGACGATCTCGGAGTTCGGCCGGCGGGTGCAGGAGAACCAGTCCGGCGGCCTGGATCATGGCTGGGGCAACGTGATGTTCGTGCTGGGCGGTCACGTCGCCGGCGTCAAGGGGAAGTGGCCCGGCCTGGACAAGACGGCGCTGAGCACGTCCAACGGCGACGTGCAGGCGACCACCGACTACCGGGCTGTCCTGGCCGAGGTCCTCACCAAACGGTGCGCCGCAGCCGTGGACGACATCGCCGCGGTCTTCCCCGGTTATCAGGGTGGCCAGGGCGACTTCCCCGGCATCATCAGCTGAGGGCAGCCGCAGCTGCTCGCGGGGCAAGGCAGGATGCAGAGGTGGCTGCATCCTTCGTACTCTCCTCCGAGGACCTCCAGCGGCGGACCCGGCTGCGCCAGGCCAAGACCGTCGCGTCCGGGCTGCTCGTGCTTGCTGCCGTCGTCTTCCTTGCGGTACGACCGGCCGAACGCGCCGGTGCCACCTGGGCGGGGTACGTGTCAGCGGCCGCGGAGGCCGCGATGATCGGTGGCCTGGCGGACTGGTTCGCGGTCACTGCACTGTTCCGCCGACCCCTGGGCCTGCCGATCCCGCACACCGCGCTCATCCCGACCCGAAAGGACGCGCTGGGGGAGAGCCTGGGCGGCTTCGTCGGCGACAACTTCCTTTCCGTGCAGGTCGTACGCCGTCGGCTGGAGGACGCCGACGTGGTGGGTCGGTTGGCGCTTTGGGTGTCCCGCCCCGACAACGCTGCGCGGGTGACCGCCGAGGCCGCAAACGTGATCAAAGGCGCCCTCGAGGTGCTGCGGGACGACGACGTGCGTGCGGTGGCCGAGGAGGCCATCCGGGCCCGGCTTGCGACCGCCGACGTCGCGCCCGTCCTGGGCAGACTGCTGGGCAAGGTCGTCGCTGACGGTTCGCACCGGGCCCTGATCGATGTTGCCGCGAACCGTACCGCGCAGTGGCTGCGCGACAACGAGACCATCGTCATCGCCGTCGTCGAGCAGCAGGCCCCCGAGTGGTCGCCGACGTTCGTGGACCGGGTGCTGGCGCGGCGGATCCACAAAGAGCTGGTGCGGATCTCCGCGAACGTCGCAGCAGACCCCGTCCACCCGCTGCGGCTGATGTTCGACAAGTATCTGATCGGGCTCGGTGGCGACCTCGAGCACGACCCGGACACAGCGGCGCAGCTCCGGGCGCTGGCGACCCGGTTGTTCGAGCACGCCGCCACCCGTGAGGCCGTGGGCACCCTGGTCGGTGCAACGCGGCGGGCCGTGGTCGAGCTGATTGACGAGCCGGACGGGCAGCTGCGGATGCGTACCGCGGGTGCTGTGTCGGCAATGGGGCTACGGCTGAGCGAGGACGGCCCGTTGCGG